>CAKZYH010000447.1 GCA_937884725.1 uncultured Paracoccaceae bacterium | reverse complement strand
AAAATTGCCTTAATTTGTGCTACTCCCGTTAAAGGCGCAGCCTTAAGACGACACGGATCTTAGTGGGACAGCTCTCGCTTCACCGCTTCCGCCAACGCCTTCAGCGTGAACGGTTTGGGCAAAAACTGTACGTTTTGGATGCCATCCAAGGCATCCACGTCCGCGTAGCCCGACATGAAGACCACCTTCAGGTCCGGCCGCGTGGCCCGAGCTCGTCTTACCAGGGTTGGGCCGTCGAGTTCGGGCATGATCACATCGGTTAACAACAAATCCACGCTGTCCCCATGGGATGCAAAAAGTTCCAGCGCCTCGGCCCCATTGGCGCCCGCCAAAACGCGGTATCCCTTTGCCGATAGCGCCCGGGCCGCGAACTCGCGCACCGCCTCTTCGTCCTCAGCGAACAGGATGGTCGCGCTGCCGGTCAGATCTCGATCCACCGGCGCCACTTCCGTCACGGGTTCGGCATCGGGCACCAGCGAGGGCGCAGCCTCGTCGAGAGCGGCAGGCGCGTCAGCCGGCGCGCGGTCTTGCACCGCAGCCTCAACGCGCGCACGCGGCAGGTAGATGCGGAACGTCGTGCCCTCACCTGGCGCGCTGTCCACAGTCAGCGTCCCGCCGGTCTGCTTAACGATGCCATAGACTGTGGAGAGCCCCAGCCCGGTGCCCTTGCCCATGGCCTTGGTGGTGAAGAAGGGCTCGAAAATTTTGTCAAGCATGTCTTGCGGCATGCCGACGCCCTCGTCAGCCACCTCGATGAGGACGGCATCGCCCTCCAACGCCTCGTCCGCGCCCTCTTCCAGCTTCGCGTTGCGCGTGCGCACCGTGACGGAGCCGCCGTTTGGCATCGCATCGCGGGCGTTGACCGCAAGGTTGATGATCACCTGCTCCACCTGGCTGAGGTCGGCCAGCACCGGCCACAGATCACGCCCGTACGACAGGGTCAGCGGTACGCGCTCGCCGAGCACCCGATCGAGCATCAGCGCCATGTCAGCAATGGCGTCGTTGAGATCGATCACCGAGGGCCGCAGCGTCTGCCGGCGCGAGAACGCCAGGAGCTGGCGCACCAGGCGTGCGGCCCGCTGCGCATTTTGCTTGATCTGCATGATGTCAGAAAAGGCCGGATCGCTCGGCCGGTGGCTTTGCAGAAGAAGATCGCTGAAGCCGATGATGCCGGTCAGCACGTTGTTGAAGTCGTGCGCGATGTTGCCGGCAAGCTCGCCGATGGCGTGCATCTTTTGATTCTGCACCATCTGCGCCTCAAGCGCAGAGCGCTCCGTCACATCCGTCAGCGCAATGACGGCCGCGGGCGCCGGCATCCCGCCCGGCTGCTCGGGGAAAGCTTTTGCCGACAGCCTGATCTTGCGGTCAGGATCGGCCCGCAGCGACGCCTCAAAACCGCTTTGCCCACGCGTGCGCGCCTGCCGCACCAGCCTGTCGAGCGCGTCTGCGTCGAGGTCCAGGGCACCCAAAATGTCGGCGGCATCGCCCAACACCGTGCGCGCCGACGGGTTGGCCGCCACAACAGCGGCCTGATGGTCCAGCACCATAAGCGGGGCGGGCACTGCGGCCACCAGCGCATCCGCCACAGCCGACACCGACGATGGTGCCCGGCGGGTGCGCTCAAAGGTGTGGATCAACCGCTCGCCATCGCGCTGCACGCGCACGTGCAGGTCGCCCGCCATGCCGCTCGCGCTGCCGCGGGCCAGCGCATCCTGGCGCAGGCGGTACAGGCTCAGCGACGCCGCGGGGTCGCCCAGAAGGGCGGTGTAAAGCGGCGCGATCTCGCGCTCAAAATCGCCGCCGCTGCGGCTTTGCGCGCCGAAAAAGTCGGTGATCAAAAACGGGACGTCGCCAACCCGGCCACCGCCTGAGGGCCAGAACGCTGCCCCCACAGCCCCAAGCGCGACGGCGCAGGGGACGGCCACAAGCGCCAGCGGCGCCGAACTCAAAGAGGCGGCGCCGGCGACAACCACCGCGCCGCCCGCCAGCGGCAGCCACACACTTTTGTCAGTCAGCCGCGCAGATTTTTGCATGGCGAGACACTAGCGCGATTCGCCGGCCAATCTGAACATGCATCCCGTTCAGTCCCGTTGACAGCGCACGCGCCAACGACAGCGTTCCGCCCTCAGTCGTCCCGGTGAATACGCTCGCGCCGCTCGTGCCGCTCTTGCGCTTCGATGGACAGGGTCGCAATCGGCCGCGCGTCGAGCCGGCGAAGGCCAATGGGCTCGCCCGTTTCCTCGCAGTAGCCGTAGGATCCATCGTCAATGCGCGCCAGCGCGGCGTTGATTTTCGCAATGAGCTTGCGTTGACGGTCCCGCGCACGAAGCTCGATCGCGTGATCGGCCTCAGACGTGGCTCGGTCCGCCAGATCCGGGTGGTTGCGCTCGCTGCCCGCCATATCCTCAAGCGTGCCGCGGGCTTCCCGCAAAATTTCCGCCCGCCAATCCATTAGCTTTTGGCGAAAATATGCCTTGTGCCGGTCATTCATAAACGGCTCGTCGTCCGACGGCCGATACGTTTTCTCAATGTCCGCTTCAACCACGCCCATCACCACGCTGCCGCTGCCACTGACGCCCTGATACACGCGCGGACCAGACATGCAACCATTGCCCGCGCGCAAGCTGCGCCCGCGGGCCTGGGAGCGCCGCGGTGTGGGGTTAACGCCGCACTTTTTGGCCTTCCCGACATCGTTCCGTCATACTACGCGCGGTTTTGCCCTCCCCCGCCAGGGCCGAGCGCGCGGCGACACCCCCGTCCTAAACGCCTCCCACCGCCCGCGCCGCCGACAGCATGGACGCACTTGGCGCGGCAGAAACCATGACCACCGCCGCACCCTTGACTTTGCCGCCGCGCGAATAGCTCACTTTCGCAGCGGGAGGTGCCGACCTCGCGCTACCGACCGCCCGCACCCGTTCCGTCCCTCAATGACCAGGCCAATTCAGTGCGCTTTGAAGGCTCAAAGACCTACGTCGCGTCTGGCGACCTGCAGATCGCAGTCAACGCTGCCGTCGCGCTGCAGCGGCCGCTCCTGGTGAAAGGCGAACCCGGCACAGGCAAATCGGTCCTTGCCGCGGAAGTTGCCGCCGCCCTCGGCGCCCCACTTATCGAATGGCACATCAAGTCCACCACAAAAGCGCGTGAAGGCCTCTACGAGTACGACGCCGTCGCCCGCCTGCGTGACAGTCAGCTCGGCGATCCGCGCGTGTCGGACATCAACAACTACATCCGCCGGGGCAAACTGTGGGAAGCGTTCGCAGCGCCTGAGCGGCCGGTCCTGCTGATCGACGAGATCGACAAAGCCGACATCGAGTTCCCCAACGACCTCCTCCTCGAGCTCGACCGGATGGAGTTCACGGTGCTGGAGACGGGCGAGCACGTCGCCGCCGCGCAGCGCCCGGTGGTGATCATCACCTCCAACAACGAGAAAGAGCTGCCGGACGCGTTCCTGCGCCGCTGCTTCTTCCACTACATCCAGTTTCCCGACGCTGAGACGCTGGCCGCCATCGTCGAGGTCCATTTTCCGAACCTCAAACCGCGCCTCCTGCGCCAAGCGCTGGAGAGCTTTTTCGCGATCCGCGAGGCGCCCGGGATCAAAAAGCGCCCCTCCACATCCGAGCTGCTCGACTGGATCAAGCTTCTGGTGGTCGAGGACATCGACCCCGAGCTCATCGGCGAGAACGCATCGGGCAAGTTGCTGCCGCCGCTCCACGGCGCGCTGATTAAGAACGAGCAGGACGTGCACCTGTTCGAACGCCTCGCATTTCTGGACAGGGCTCGCCGCTGATGCGCCATCTCATCGTCATGCGCCACGCCAAGGCCGAACGGGGCGACGGCAAAACCGACTATGACCGCGAGCTGGAGCCGCGGGGCCTTGCCGATGCCTCCGCTATTGCCGCGGCGATTGCCGAGGCGAAGCTCGCGCCGGACACCATCATCTGCTCCGCGGCGCGACGCACCCGCGACACCCTCGCCGCTATGCTCCAGCATTTCCCGGGCGATGTCGAAATCACTCTGCGGCGCTCGCTATACGATGCCGAATTGCCCGATTGGCGCGACGCGGTGCGTACCGCGCAGGGCCGCTGTATCCTGCTCATCGGGCACAATCCGGCCATTCATGAGCTTGCGCTCACACTAGGCGCTGCGGAGGACGACAGGCTGTCCCAGTCCTATCCCACCGCCACCGCCAGCGTGTTCGGTATGGGCTTTGCCATCGACACAGTCCGTTTCGAACGCGTGTTCAGCCCCTAAGACGACGGCCGGGCTTCAGGCGTCGGGCGGCTTCTCATCGTTGCGCGCCTCGTCGAGGTAGACGCGCAGCTCCTCAAGCTTCGGCAGAAGGTCGGCAAACAATGCTGGGCCGACATCGCGTTTCAGCGCGTCGATGGTCGGGTTCAGCGCCGCCGCAGCCTCGCGCAACGTCAGCCGGCCGGTGTCGGTGATGTAGACGAGCTTGCCCCGCCCATCATGCGGGTCGGGGCGCACCTCAATCAGCCCTCGCTGGCTGAGCTTTTGGACCGTGTTGGTCATGGTCCCTTTGGTCACCTGGAAGGCAAACGCCAGGTAGGTGAGTGACTTACCGTCGCCGCGGCGGTGCAGATGGTTGAGCACCCCAAAATGGGAGGTTTGTAGGCCGCCAGGCATCACCCGCTCGAAGCTGGTTTTGGCCAGCTGATGGATGATGCCGATCTCCACAAACACCTTGAACATGGCGGCCGTCGTGGCGGCGTCATCGGGTGGGGGCCCGTGTTGGTCACCGCCACTATCGCTCACGCAGTGTCGCCAGTCCGCGCCATTGGCTGTTTGCCCATCCCTCACATCAGCTTTGCCCTCGCTGGCCAGCGCGGGCTGGGGGGCACATCTGGACCGTAGCCGATCCGCGCCAGCATTTGCACTGTCCCATCAGCGCCCAGCGTCTCGTGCGCCTCGCGATAGAGCGCGGCCATTTCCGGATATTCTTGGAGCGGTTGGCTGAGTGGCTGCACGGAGATCCCCGCCAGGGTGAGCGCGAGGTTGATGCGCAACCAATCGCGCCCCGCCACAAGCTGCTCGGCGCGCGAGTTGCCTGGCGTCGACTGCCAGATGAAACCCTGCGTGGTGTCAAACAGCTCACGATACATCGTCTTGCCCTGCGCGAACGCCTCGCTTTCCGGGTCGGCCAGCGTTTCGCGGGTCAGCACGCCCACCATGTTCAGCGTCTCCAGCATCGCGCCGCCCAGATCGATCCCGTCCGGGTTCGCCTCAATCTCAGATTTGCCGATCCGCATCAGATCGACGCTCTCCTGATGGGTGCGGGGCGTGATGGCCTCAATGTCCCACGCGCGCTGGGCGAGGTCGCGCAGCACCGCGGTTCGCTCGGGATCGACAGTGAACGCAAAGTCGGACTGTTTGGCCGCCGCCGCCACCGGCTGAAGCGCCGCTGCGGGGACGGGCCGCGCCGGATCGTACGGTTCCTTGTTGCTGCGCCGGTCAGGCACCGCTGCGAACAGTGGGTCGGCGGCAACACCGGAACGCGCCAGCGTCAGCCTAGCCACCGGGCGTTCATCGAGCCGCCAATCGTTGGCCGGCTCGCCCTCAGGGAACGGCGTCACGGTGACCGCAAATCCGTCCGCGCCCGCCGCCAGCGCAAAGAGCTCCGCAAAGCAGCCGAGCCCGATGGTGATCTGCCGGTCGAACGGGTCTGTCATTGGGAGACGCCGGTCCAGATCGCAATAAATCAGCGCGCTGTCATCGTTTTCCAGCGCCACGAGCCAGGGTTGCCGGTTGTGCGGGTTGGGCGCCAGCACCGCCCATTCGAGCGCCCGCACCCGCGGGTCGTCCGCCGTGCCGGGCGCGGCCCACGGCGCCAGCGCGGCTACCGGTGTGCGGGTGAAGGCGAACACTGTGCCGCCGACGGCGCCCGCGGCGACGAGGCCACCAAGACCGGCCAGAAAGGTTCGACGTGAGGGCATGGGTGTCTCCCGTAAAGTTTGATGTCAAACCAATTAGTTTGATATCGAACTATATTCAACCCCTTGCCCCGCGCAATCCCAGCCCCAAACCGGCTGCATGGCCAAAGAACGCCCCCTTGCCGTCATCACCGGCGCCTCATCCGGGATCGGTGCCGACCTTGCCCGCTG
>CAKZYH010000446.1 GCA_937884725.1 uncultured Paracoccaceae bacterium | reverse complement strand
TCCAGCGGGGCGATGGACCGGGCGGCGATAAGGACCTGATGGCCTAGCGCTGGGGTTCCGGCGAGCGGGGCGTTGGCGGTGATCGCATTGGCCTGCATCGGGCCGGCAAGCGAGTGTTGGCCGACCGAGAGGGTGCCGGCGGCCGGATCGAGGACGCTCCACAGGCGCACCCAGTGCCGCTCTGCGAGCGGTGCGCCGGTGGCGAGGACGGTCTCTTTGCCGCCGATGCGCAGGACGACTTCGGCGCCGTTGGGGCCGGTGCCGAGGCTGAGGACGTCGGCCTCGCCAGTGAGGGTGAGGATGGCTTGTCGTTCGCTGGGCCGGGTGGGCCAGACGAGCGCGGTCAGCGTAATCGGACCATCGGGGAGCGGAGGGGACGGTGCGGCGCCGTAGGATCCGACCGCGTGATGCTGCTGGCGCGATGGGACCGTGGTGGAGAAGACATCCGACAGATCGTGCTCGATGAGGCCGGGGCCGTCCGGGTTGGGATCCGCGGAGATCACCCGGACCAGGCGCGCGGTAATCGGATCAGGGCCGACGCTGGAGAGTTTGAAGGCGATGGTCTCGCCCGGGCGGGCGGACAGGCGGTCGGTGTAACCAGTGAGATCGAGCATCACTCGATTAGAACCGTTCGAGACTATAAATGCAAAGCCAAAGCGCACCCATCGCGCCAGAGTTACCCGAGCTTCGACGCGGCTTGCCGCTATCAATGGAATATGAAACTAACGCTGGTTAACGCGTTTGTTCATCAATGCCCGTGAGACAGGAGCCGTGTGTGAAAGATCCGCAGGAACTAAAACAGAAGTTCTGGAGCTCTTTGGACGATAGCCCGTTCGTTATGCTTGGCTTATCGGGCGTAGATGAAACGCACATGTGCCCGATGGCGGCTCACTTTGACGATGATTTTCCGAACACTTTGTATTTCTTCACCAACTGCGATAATCATCTTGTGGCGGCGCTGGCTGACGGGCATCGCGGCAATGTCAGCTTCGCGTCGAAGGGTCACCACGTGTTCGCGTCGATCCATGGCGCGCTGAGCATTGAGCGCGACAGGGTGATCGTCGACAAGTTTTGGTCGCCGATGATCGCCGCCTGGTATGATGGGGGTAAGGACGATCCGAGCCTGACCGTCTTGAAGTTTGAGATGGAGCGCGCAGAGATTTGGCGCAGCACGACAGGCGACTGGCTGAGCTACATGGTGACGGCGCTGATGAAGGGTAATCCCACTGAAGCGGCCGCGGAGAACGTTGCGCAAGTGCGGTTCTGATGACTGAGCGCGCGGCGGTGTCAACGCTGCACACCGTGGTCCTTTACGCCCTCGCTGCCCTCTTCTTGTTGGCCGCGGTGGGCCACTTTGTGTTCGTGGATGCGTTCGCGTCGATCGTGCCGGGGCCGCTCCCGTTTGCGC
>CAKZYH010000445.1 GCA_937884725.1 uncultured Paracoccaceae bacterium | reverse complement strand
CGTCCGGCTCGCCCACCCGCTGCATGGGAATGTTGGGCGTCACCCTCGCCATCCGCTCCTCGTCACCGGGGCTGAAGATCATTTCGGTGCGCGTCAGGCCCGGGCGCACCGCGTTGACGCGTATTCCCTCAGCCGCCACCTCGCGCGACAGCCCCAGCGTGAAGGCCTCAACGGCGCCCTTAGTGGCTGCATAGTGCACGTATTCGCCCGCCGCGCCTAAACGCGCGAGGACTGACGAGACATTGACGATCGACCCGCCTTCGCCGCCGGTCGCGGTGGACATGCGCTTCACCGCTTCGCGTGCAGCCCGGATCGGGCCGAGCGCGTTGGTCGCGAAAATGCGTGTGAGGTCGTCATCGCTGAGGCCGGACAGCGGTGTCCGCGGCCCCAGAATTCCCGCATTGTTCACCAGGCCGGCCAAACGCGGCATGTCATCGAGCGCGGCAAACACGGCCGCGACGTCGGCCGCTTCGCCAACGTCCCCTTGTGCAATGCGCACCGTGCCGCCGTGCCCACGGCAGGCCTCAGCGATCTCTTCGGCGGCCTCGCGATTGCTGCGATAAACCAGCAAAAGGTGGTGCTGCGGGGCCAGCATTTTGGCGACCGCCGCGCCAATGCCTCGCCCTCCGCCGGTGATCACGACGGTCCCTTCCATGGCGCTCCTCGCCCTGCAGTTTCTTTCGCGTCGTGGCGGGGATCGCTGTTGACGCTTGATCTATACAGTGCACTGTATATCTAAGCGTCAACAAGAGGCAACCGGGACAAAGCTCCCAGGAAGCCCAGCGCCCAAGGGGGAACACATGACTGCACGACACATCGCATCCGCTGTCATCATTGCCGGTGCGCTCGGGTTCGCCGGGCCAGCCACCGCCCAGGATGACCCCATCAAAATCGGCGTCCTGCTGCCGCTATCGGGCGGCCTCGCCGCCTCCGGTGAGGACGCTCTGCACGGCTTCGAGCTTTATTGGAACCAGGCGGGCATGGAGGCCGGCGGGCGCCCAATCGAGATCATCAGCGCCGACACCAGCTGTAACCCGGACAACGCCATCAACGCCGCCCGGCGCCTCGCCTTCAACGACGAGGTGGACTTTCTGGTGGGCCCGCTGTGCGGCCATGAGGGACCCGCCGTCGCGCAGGTGAGCGGCGATACTGGCCTGCCGCTCTTGCTGGTGCCGGCCGCCGCCGACAGCCAGACCAAATGGGACCGCGTGCCCACCGTCGTGCGCACCGGCTTTTCCTCCAGCCAAGACTCCCACCCCTTCGGCGAGTTCCTGTACAACGACCTTGGTCTGCGCAACGTGACATTTGTGGGCCAGGACTACACCTACGGTCAGGAAAAGACCCTCGGCGCCGTGCGCACCTTCGAGGCGCTGGGCGGCAAGGTCGACGACATCATCTGGGTGCCGCTATCAGCCACCGACTATGGTCCCGTGCTCGCCAGCGTGCCGTCCGGCACCGAAGCGGTGGTGCCCGTCGTGGTGGGCGCCCACCGCAACCGCTTCTTCGAAACGTGGTTCGATTTCGGTTATGATCGGCGCTTCCAACTCGTCGGCCTCAACCTTTTGCAGGCGGATGCGCTGAAGGCGGTGGACGACCGCGCGGTCGGCCTCATCAGCGTCGCGCAAAACTACAGCCAAGGCATCGACACGCCTGAAAACAAGGCCTTTATCGACAGCTTCGTCGAAGCCTATGGCGAAGTGCCGTCCTACTTCGCGGAGATGATGTTCACCACCGCGAAGTGGGCGCACCAAGCCATCGACGCCATCGACGGCGACGTGTCGGACCGTGACGCCTTCTTGGCCGCAGTGCGCGAGGCCGAAGTCGTCGGCCCGCGCGGCCCCGTCAAGCTCGACGAGTACGATAACCCGATCCAAAACACGTACATCTCGCGCGTCGAGCGGGTCGATCACCCCAAGCTCGGCAGCGTCCTCATGAACGTGCCGGTCAAGACCATCGAGAACGTGTCGCAGTTCTGGACCGAAGACCCCGAGGCGTTCCTCGCCCGCGGGCCCTACCAGCGCTAAAGGCCCCGCCGCGCCCCCGTGGCGCGGCCCCGCCCGAGCCGACGGCATGACCCATTCAATCGCGCTTCAGTTCCTGAACGGCCTGTCGCTCGCCGCGCTGCTGTTCCTTCTGGCAAGCGGCTTCACACTCACCTTCGGCCTGGCGCGCGTGGTCAACATGGCGCACGGCGCCTACTACCTGATCGGCGGCTATCTCGGCCTCCAGGTCGTGGTGTGGACCGGCAGCTTCAGCCTCGGCGTGGTCGCCGGCGGCCTCAGCGTGGTGGCGATCAACTTCGCCGTCGACCGCACCCTCATCACCCGCACCAAGGGCGACCCGCTGCTTCAGGTGCTCCTCACCATCGGCATCACCTATGTGATTGCCGAAACAGCGCTCCTCATCTGGGGCGGCGACCCCATGCGCGTGCCGCAGCCGGACTGGGCGCGCGGCCCGGTGGTGCTGCCGGGCGACGTCTTCTACCCGCGCTACCGCTTCCTGCTCATCGTCCTTGGCCTCGCCGTCGCGGCGCTTCTCTGGGCGCTCTACCGGCTCACCCCCATGGGCGCCATCGTGCGCGCCGGCGTCGATGATCGCGAAATGACCGAGGCGCTCGGCGTCAACATCACGCTCCTATTCACCTTGGTCTTCGCGCTCGCGGCCTTCCTCGCCGGCGCCAGCGGCGTCCTGGGCGGCGCGTTCCTAACGCTCTACCCCCACGCTGAATGGGATATCCTAATCCTGGCGCTCGTGGTGGTCATTATCGGCGGCCTCGGCTCCATCGAGGGCGCCATGGCGGGCAGCCTGTTTGTGGGGCTGATCGATTCCTTCGGCCGCTGGCTTTTGCCCGAAGCGGCCGGCTTCATGCTCTTCGGCCCCATGGCGGTGCTCCTCTTGCTGCGCCCACAGGGCCTCTTCGGGCGCGCGCACTGATGGGCCGTCTCATTCTCCTCGCAGCAATCGCCCTCGCGCTGGCGACGGTGCCGATGTTGGGCAACCCGTTCTGGGTGGGGCTCACCATGCAGGTGCTGGTTTTCGGCCTCCTCGCGGTCTCGGTGGACTTCATGATCCGCCAGGTGGGCCTCTTCCCTCTATGCAACGGTGCCTTCTTCGCCGTCGCCGCCTACACCGTCGCGATGCTGGAAACGGGCGGCTGGCCAACCGTCGCCGCAGTGCCCGCCGCCATCGCCGCAGCAGCACTGATGGGCATGGCCTTCGGCATCTCGGTGCGCACCGGCGGTGTCTACTTCATCCTCATCACCCTCGCCTTCGGCCAGATGGCGCTCTCGGTTGCCACCTCGTGGACCGCGCTGACCGGCGGCGACAACGGCATCACCAACATCCCTTACCCAGCCGTTGCCGGCGTCGGCCCAACAGACCTGTCACAGATGTTCTTCGTCGTGCTCGCCCTCGTGGGCCTGATGGTGCTGGTCTACGCACGCATCATCACCTCCCAGTTCGGCCTCACGCTCAACGGCATCCGCGATGCTGAAACCCGCATGGTCGCGCTCGGCTATCGCACCGTGACCCGAAAGTACGTCGCCTTCGTCATATCCAGCGTCTTCGCCGGCGTTGCGGGCGTCCTCTACGCCTACACCAACCAGTTCGTGTCACCGGCGGCCGCATCGCTGCTCGTCTCGGTGGAGGCGGGACTGATGGCGATCCTCGGCGGTTCGGGCACAGTCATCGGGCCATTCCTCGGCGCGACGGTGATCATGGGCATCCGCAACATCGTCAGCGCGATGGTGCCCGGCTGGCCCATCCTCATGGGCCTCGTCTTCATCGCGGTGGTGCTCTTCCTGCCGCGCGGACTGGTGGGGCTCACCGGGCGCATCAAGAGGGCACGCCCATGAGCGCCGTCCTCGAAGTCAGCGGTCTCACCAAACGCTTCGGCGGCCTCGCCGCGGTGGACGACGTCACGTTCCAGGTCTCGCCGGGCGAGCATTGCGTGCTCCTCGGCCCCAACGGCGCAGGCAAAACCACGCTGTTTCACCTCATCACCGGCACCTTCCCCGCCACGACCGGGCGCATCGCCCTCTTCGGCCGGGACGTCACAACCATGGGCGCGGCCGCACGCTGCCGGCTCGGCGTCGGCCGCACGTTCCAAATCAGCAATGTCTTCCCCACCCTCACCCCGGTGCAAAATGTGCTCCTCGCCATGGGCGGCGGCCATGATGGCGGCTGGAGCCTGTTCCGCTCCGGGCGCGGCGACCGCACAACCCGCGATCGCGCCGAGGCGCTGTTGGAGCGCGTCGGCATCGCCGAGGCCGCCCACACCGAAACCGCATCGCTCTCCTACGGCGCGCGGCGGCAGTTGGAGCTTGCCCTCGCGCTCGCCGGCGAGCCGCGCGCAGTCTTCCTGGACGAGCCCTGCGCAGGCCTCTCGCCGGCCGAGCGCAGCCGCGTGGTGGACATCATCGAAGCGCTGCCGGAAAGCATCACCCTCGTCATGGTCGAGCACGACATGGACGTCGCCTTCCAAGTGGCGCGGCGACTGGTGGTCATGAACCGCGGCCGCCTCATTGCCGACGGCTCGCCCGAGGCAGTGCGCGCCGATGCCACCGTGCAGGAGGTCTATCTTGGCGCCGCGTGACCCGATCCTGGTGGTGGACGACATCCACACCTACTACGGCGACAGCTACGTCCTCCAAGGCATCTCGCTCGCCGTACAGCCCGAGCAGGTGTTTGCCGTGCTCGGCCGAAACGGCATGGGCAAAACCACGCTAATCCGCTCCATCCTAAGCCTCACCCCGCCGGCGCGCGGCACGGTCCGCTACCAGGGGCGCGACCTCACCGGCATGCCGGCCTACCGCATCGCACGGCTCCCCATCGGTCTGGTGCCCCAAGGCCGGCGCGTGTTCGGCTCGCTGACGGTGCGCGAGAACCTCACCCTGCCCCAATCGGCCCTCTCGGGCGTTACGCGCAAACCGCGCTGGACGCTGGAGCGCGTGTACGAACTCTTTCCGGGCCTTAGCGAACGGGCCAGGCAGATGGCCGGTTCGCTGTCAGGTGGCGAGCAGTCCATGCTCTCGATCAGCCGCGCGCTGATGCGCGATCCCGACCTTCTCGTGATGGACGAGCCCACCGAGGGGCTGGCGCCGGTGATTGTGCGCGAGATCGAAGCGATCATCAAACGGCTGAGGGCGGAGGGGTTGCCCGTCTTGCTGGTGGAGCAAAACTATCGCCTCGCGATGGCGCTTGCCGACGAAGTGGCGATCCTGGCCGGCGGCAAAACCGTCTGGACCGGCACACCGGCGGCGCTCCAGGCAGACGACAGCGCCCGCGCCCGCTGGCTCGGTGTTTAGCGCCAGATCGGCGGTGCGACGGGGTGCAAAGGAAGGAGACACGGGTGGACGGACCGCACGGACTGATGGCGTTTTACGCCGACTTTGAGGAGCCAGTGGTGGAAGACTTTCGCCGCTGGCACAACTGCGAGCACATGGCCGAACGGGTGGCGATCCCCGGCTTCCAACGTGGCCGCCGGTATCGCGGGCTCGACAACCCCGAAACGTTCCTCATGACCTACGAGACGGACGCTGCGGCCGTCCTCGGCAGCAAGCCCTACCACGCCGCCCTCAACGCACCGACGCCTTCGACGAAGAAAGCGTTGACCTGGTTTAAAAACCCCGCCCGGGCGATCTACACCAAGACCATGGAGATGGGCCGCGTCGACTGGTGGCCCGCCCCATTCCTCCTCACGCTCCGCTTCAACGCGCCGGACGCGAAACCCGTGCATCCGCTCCTGGAAAGCGCCGCACAGGACGCCATCCGCGTGCGCTTCTTCGAGGTGGACGAGGAAATCTCCGGCATCATGACGGCGGAGCGTAAAATCTACAGCGGCGGCCCGGGCAATCAGCAATTCCTCGCCTTCATCGAGCGCATGGAGCCCTTTGAAACCGCCGCTGCGCTGCCTGACGAAGCCGCCTTATCGAGCGCCGGCGCCACCGACATCTACGTGGATCGCTTCACCATCGACTTCGCGCTGGAGGCGGCCGATGACTGATCGTTCGATCGCCGATACGCTCATGTCGGCGCGCCGCAACGGCAACCGCCTGGAGCCCCCAATCGGCCTCACAGAAAGCGACGCGCTCGCCATCCTCGCCGACATCGAGGTCCGGTTCGGCGAACCGGTGAACGTCTACAAGGTCGGCGCAACGGCTCCCGGCGCCGCCGACAAGCTTGGCCTGTCGGCGCCCTTCGTGGGTCCGATCTTCGCCTCCGCCGTCACGTTGTCGGATGGCACGGGCTCGGTGGACCTTGTCCGCGCGCACGGCCTGCAGGCCGAGGTGGAAGTGGTCTTCCGTTTCGGTGCGACCGTGGACGGAGGCACCGACAGCGCAATCCTTGAGGCGGTCGATGCCATCGCTGTGGGGATCGAGTTTCCCGCCAGCCGGTGGACTGCGCCGCTCTCCCCGCCAGGCCCAGGGTTCATTGCCGACCACGCCGGCAACGGCGCGCTCGTGGTTGGCCCATTCGTCACCGATTGGCGCGCCCTGGACCTCGCCACCGTCGAGGCGCGCCTTCTGGTGGGCGGAGAGGTCACTGGAAAAAATCCAGGCGCCAACGTCATGGGCAACCCCTGCAACGCACTTGTCCATTGCGTGCGCACACTCGGGCGCCCCGTTCCGGCGGGAACGCTGGTGACGTCGGGCGGGATCATCGGCCCGCTGGACGTGCCCGAGGGAGCAACGGTCACCGGTGAAATTGACGGACTGACCGCGCTCACCTGCACCGTCACGGCGCACTGATGGCCAAGGTCGGCTTCATCGGCGCCGGGCTCATGGGCGCGCCAATGATCGGCCACCTCGCCGCTGCCGGCCACGATGTTGTGGCCTGGAACCGCACTGCCGCCCGCCTCGACGGCCTCCCCGTTCGCGTGGCGAAAACCCCGCGGGAGGCGGCGGAAGGGTGCACCGCGGTGCACCTTTCGGTCATCGACACCGCCGCGGTGGAGAACGTGCTCACCGGGCCAGACGGTGTCCTTGAAGCGTCCGGCGGGCTCATCGTTGACCATTCGACCATCGCCGCCGACGCAACGCGCACCTTGGCCGAACGGGCGGCGACGCGCGGCTTTCAGTTCGTGGACATGCCTGTCTCCGGTGGGCGCGCGGGCGCCGAGGCCGGCACGCTCACAGTCTTTGCCGGCGGCACGGACCAGGACGTGGCGCTTGCCAGCCGGACGGCCGGAGCGTTTGCCGGTCGGATCACCCACATGGGACCGGTGGGCGCCGGGCAAGCCACCAAAGCGGCCAACCAGCTCATTGTCGGTGGCATCTTCATTCTGCTCGCGGAGGCCGCCAACCTTGCCACGCGAAACGGCGTCGACGCCGCGAGATTGCCAGACGCCATGGCGGGCGGGTTCGCCGATTCCACGCTGTTGCAGCGCCAGCTCCCGCGCATGGTCGCCGGACCCAGCGACCTCCACGGCACCGCCGCCACCATGCTGAAAGATCTCGATCTGGTGGCCGCCGCAGCGGCGGCCAGCGGCGCAGCAACCCCGCTCGCCCAAGCATCCCAAGCCCTTTGGCAGCGCCACGCGAAAGTGCACCCGCAGGCCGACTGGGTGAGCATCCTTCAGACCATCCGCGCCATGGCACCAGGAGAACCCGCATGAACCTCCACATGAACTATATCGGCGGGCAATGGGTGCCCGCCCAAGGCGGCGAGACCTTTGAAAGCCGCAACCCCGCCCGCCCGTCAGAGGTGCTGGGCGTTTTCCAACGCTCCACCAACGCCGACGTTGATGCCGCCATGGCCGCCGCGCGCGCCGCGCAGCCTGGCTGGGCCGATACCCCAGCGCCCCAGCGCGGGCTCATCCTGGACCGCGTGGCCGACCTTTTGGAGGAGCGCCGCGACGACATTGCCCGCACCATCGTGCGCGAAATGGGCAAGGTGTACGCCGAGGCCAACGGCTTCGACATTCAAGCCGCGATCAATACGGCGCGCGTCATGGTCGGCGAGGGCCGCCGGCTGCTGGGCCAGACCGTGCCGTCCGAGTTGCGCAACAAGTTCGCCATGGTGGTGCGCGAGCCCATCGGCGTTGTGGGCGCCATCACCCCGTGGAACCTCCCAATCCTCCTCCCCTCCTGGAAAATCTTCCCGGCCCTCCTGTGCGGTAACACGGTCGTCTTCAAACCCGCCGAAGACACCCCGCTGACAGGGATCAAGCTGCTAGAAGTCCTCATCGACGCGGGCGTGCCGGAGGGGGTCGTCAACCTCATCACCGGCTACGGCGCCGAAGTCGGCGAGCGCTTCGTGACCCACCCCAAGGTGGACATGATCTCGTTCACCGGCTCGGTCCCCACGGGACGGACCATCGCGAGCCTTGCGGGGGGCGAACTCAAGAAAGTCTCGCTCGAGCTTGGCTCCAAGAATGCAGTCGTGGTGATGGACGACGCCGAGTTCGACCTTGCCATCGAAGGGTGCCTGTGGGGCGGCTACGGCACATCCGGCCAGCGCTGCACCGCGGGCAGCCGTGTGGTGGTGCACGAGGCGATCTATGATCGGTTCCTTGATGCCTTCACCGCGCGGGTGGAGGCGCTGCGCCTCGGCGACGGTCTCGACGAAGGCTCGCAGGTCGGGCCGCTGGTCAACGCCAAACAACTGGACCGCGTCGCAAGCTATATCGGCGTTGGCGAGGCGGAGGGCGCACGCCGCATCACCGGCGGGCGAAAACTCGACCATGAAATGGGAGGCTACTTCTTCGAACCCACGCTGTTCACCAATGTCGAGCCCACCATGCGCATCGCCCAGGAGGAGATTTTCGGCCCCGTCGTCTCCCTCCTGAAAGCGAACTCGTTCAAACACGCCATCGAAGTTGCCAACGCCACCGACTACGGGTTGTCGTTCGGGATCTACACGCAGGACGTCAATCGCGTGTTCGCGGCCATCCGCGGGCTGCACACCGGAGTGGTGAACGTGAACTCGCCCACCATGGGCGTTGAGATCGGCGTCCCGTTCGGCGGGGTGAAAAATTCAGGCAACGGCCTGCGCGAGTCCGGCACCGCATCCATTGACGAATTCACCGAACTGAAGTCGGTCATGGTCGATTATTCGGGCGTCCACCGCCGCACCGGCGTCAACGAGGCCGCCACTCGTACTTAGGGCAGGTCCGGCGATAAGTCGTTGTGAGTATGGTGGGCGTGACAGGGATTGAACCTGTGACCTTTCCGGTGTGAACGGAACGCTCTCCCGCTGAGCTACACGCCCTCGCCAAGGCGCTAGGAAGTAGCCCCACGCGGCTGCCCTGACAAGCCTAGTTGACCTCGTCCGCGTGCATAATCTTCGTCTCCTCCAGCGCAGCTGCACGCCACTTCTGGAAGCTCGCCTCTGCCATGACCGCATCGCAGTACGCCCGCGTGACATCGCTGATCGGCCAGGCATAAGTGATGAGGCGCGTCACCAGCGGCGCGTACATGGCATCCACCGCACCCCATTCGCCAAACATGAACGGCCCATCCGACCGTAGCCTGCGATCGCGAATGATCTGCTCAAACCGCTCCACATCCCGGCGCGCTTGTGCACCGCCCCGCAGCATAAATTTGAAAGTC
>CAKZYH010000444.1 GCA_937884725.1 uncultured Paracoccaceae bacterium | reverse complement strand
CGCTGTTGCGGCGGCATACACCACAACGCTCGTTCGGTGGCGCACAGGTGCGTTGAGGTGCCTGGGCCGCGCGAAACAAAAAAAGCTCGGTCCCGCGGGGACCGAGCTTTCTCTTTGTCGACGTTCGCGCAGGGCGAGCGGCGCGACTTCCTTAGAAGTCCATGCCGCCCATGCCACCCATGCCGCCGCCGCCCGGCATCGCGGGCTCGTCTTTCTTCGGCTTCTCGGCAACCATGGCTTCGGTGGTCACGAGGAGCGAAGCGATCGACGCGGCATCCTGAAGGGCATGACGCACGACTTTCGTCGGGTCGATGATGCCGGCCTGGATCATGTCGCCATACTCTTCGGTCTGCGCGTTGAAGCCGTAGTCGTTGGACGCGTTGTCCATGATCTTGCCGACAACGATGGAGCCTTCGACACCAGCGTTCTCGGAGATCTGACGGACCGGGGCTTCAAGGGCGCGAAGCACGATCTTGATGCCAGCAGCTTCGTCGGCGTTGGCCGATCCGAGCTTAGCAACGGCCGCCTTGGCGCGCAGGAGAGCAACACCACCGCCGGGGACGATGCCTTCTTCCACCGCAGCGCGGGTGGCGTTCAGGGCGTCATCGACGCGGTCTTTCTTCTCTTTCACTTCGACTTCGGTCGCACCGCCAACGCGGATCACGGCCACACCGCCAGCGAGCTTGGCAAGACGCTCTTGCAGCTTCTCGCGGTCGTAGTCGGAGGTGGTCTCTTCGATCTGCTGCTTGATCTGCGCAACGCGACCTTTGATGTCCTCAGCGTCGCCCGTGCCTTCGACGATGGTGGTCTCGTCTTTGTTGATCGTGACCTTCTTGGCGCGGCCCAGCATGTCGATGGAGACGTTCTCCAGCTTGATGCCGAGGTCTTCCGACACGACTTGGCCGGCCGTCAGGATCGCGATGTCTTGCAGCATGGCTTTGCGACGGTCACCAAAGCCCGGCGCCTTGACGGCCGCAACCTTCAGGCCACCGCGCAGCTTGTTGACGACGAGCGTGGCCAGAGCCTCGCCTTCGACGTCTTCGGCGATGATCATCAGCGGACGACCGGACTGCACGACGGCTTCCAGGATCGGAAGCATCGCTTGCAGGTTGGAGAGCTTCTTTTCGAAGATCAGGATGTACGGATCTTCCAGCTCAACGGTCATCTTCTCGGCGTTGGTCACGAAGTACGGCGAGATGTAACCGCGGTCGAACTGCATGCCTTCCACGACTTCCACTTCGAAGTCGAGCGACTTGGCTTCTTCGACAGTGATGACACCCTCGTTGCCGACTTTCTGCATCGCGTCGGCCAGCTTCTCACCAACTTCCTTGTCGCCGTTGGCAGAGATGGTGCCGACCTGGGCGACTTCAGCGGAGGTGCTGATGGAACGCGAACGCGACTCCAGGTCTTTGATGGCTTCGGCAACGGCCATGTCGATGCCGCGCTTGAGGTCCATCGGGTTCATGCCGGCGGCCACGGCTTTTGCGCCTTCGCGCACGATCGCTTGGGCGAGCACGGTGGCGGAGGTGGTGCCGTCGCCGGCGAGGTCGTTGGTCTTGGAGGCGACCTCACGGACCATCTGGGCGCCCATGTTCTCGAACTTGTCCTCAAGCTCGATCTCTTTGGCGACCGTGACGCCGTCCTTCGTGATGCGCGGGGCACCGAACGACTTTTCGATGACCACGTTGCGGCCTTTCGGGCCGAGGGTCACCTTCACAGCGTTGGCGAGAATGTCGACGCCGCGCAGCATCTTATCGCGCGCGTCGGAGGAGAATTTGACTTCTTTTGCAGCCATTTCCCTAAACCTTTATTTCGATTTCTTGAAGTGAGGAGGCGGTTACGCGGCAGCGGCCAGCGAGGCACCCTCGACGACGCCCATGATGTCGGTCTCCTTCATGATGAGGAGATCTTCGCCGTCGATCTTCACTTCAGTGCCCGACCACTTGCCGAACAGCACACGGTCACCGGCTTTCACGTCGAGCGGGGTGACTTCGCCCTTATCGTTGCGCGCGCCGGGGCCGACGGCGACCACTTCGCCTTCCTGCGGCTTTTCCTTGGCGGTGTCGGGGATGATGATCCCGCCTTTGGTTTTCTCTTCGGAGTCGATGCGTTTCACGACCACACGATCGTGCAGCGGACGGAAGCTCATATCTGTCCTCTTGGGTTGAGCGCGAACTGTTGACCGGCTCGCGGTGTCTCATGGGATGTTGGCACTCATCCAGTTGAGTGCCAGCACTGCCGCGGAAGTAATTGCAGCTCCGACCGGTGTCAACCTTCGCGGACAGGCCTCAGCATGACTTTTTTGCAGTCAAACCCGTCGCTTGCGCGTCATCTTGGGACCGCGCAGAAGTCGCGGATGACCGAGCCGCCCTCCCAACCAACCAGCGCAGCAAACCTTGTCCCGCTGGGGGCCATCGTCGTCGCAGCAAGCCTCTTTGGTACACTGCCGTTCTTTGCAAAAACGCTAGGGGAAGCGGGGATGGCCGCCCCCGCCATTGCGTTCTGCCGCTTTGCGCTTACCGCCGTTATCTTACTCCCTTGTGTGGTGATCCGCGGCCCCCAGCGCAAGGCGACGCTCTGGGCGATCGTTGCAGGAGCCGCTATCGGCACGGGGTGGATTGGCTTCGTGGAAAGCCTCAATTGGCTCATGGTGCCAGCGGCAGGCATCGTGTTCATGACATTCCCTGTTTTCGCGCTCGTCCTCGGTGTTCTCTCCTTCGGGGAGCGGCTATCGTGGGGTACCGGCCTGGCGGCCACGTTGATTGTGGCGGCAGGTGCGCTCGCCGCAGGCGGTGCTGGCGGCATTTTGCAAGCACCTTGGCAGGCTATCATGTTCGCGCTTGCCGCGCCGGCCGGATACGGCTTCGTTCTCAATGTGGTCGCGCACAGATTGGATGGGCTGTCGCCGCTCGCCATCACCGGTAGCATTGCGCTCGGGGCGGTATTCGGTCTGACGCCGCTCGTCCTGATGACGCCGGCTGATGCGATCCTGCCCGCGGGAGCCGATGCGTTCCTTCTGCTACTCGTGTTCTCGGCGCTGACTGCGTTTCTCCCCCAGTTTGTGATGACGCTGGCTGTGCCGCTTGTGGGGGCGGGGCGTTCGGCGGCAGCGGCAAGTGTGGAGTTGCCGGTCACCTTTATCACCGCGGGTTGGCTTTTGGGCGAGGCACCATCGGCGCGGCAATGGTTGGCAGGTGCCGTCATTGTCGGCGCGATCATTATTGCTGGGATCGATCAGGCGCGGCACGGCGCCCGGCCCTAACCGCGTTTTAATGCAGCGCCGGCTCGCGCATTGGTCGCCGCGCGGTACGTAGTGGAGCACATGCCAAACTTGGGAGAGCGCCAATGAAAGCGTTCGCTGTTGTGTTGTCCGCTGCGATTTTCGCGCTGCCTGCCGCCGCGCAGCCGGTGATCGGCACCGATGCGGGGAGTGTGCGGGTCGATACCTTTGCGACAGGCCTTGAGCACCCATGGGGCGTCGATGTTTTGCCCAATGGCGCGCTGATCGTGACCGAGCGGCCTGGCCGGGTGCGGATCGTCCAGCCTGACGGGTCTGTCGGACCGCCGCTTGCTGGGGTGCCGGACGTTGCTGCCAACAACCAGGGTGGCATGCTCGATGTGAAGCTTGACCCGGCGTTCAGCGAGAACGGCTTCGTGTGGCTTTCCTATGCCGAGCCCGGGCCTGGCGGCGCGTCGACAGCGCTTGGGCGCGGCCAGCTGTCTGGCGATGCGATTGAAGGCTTCGAAGTCGTCTACAGTCAAACGCCGAAGGTGGGTGGTGGGCGCCATTTTGGTGGCCGGATCGTGTTTTCGCCAAACGGTGACATTTACCTTTCGACCGGCGACCGCGGCCGCAAATCACCCTCACAGGACTTGTCCAACAGCATCGGTGCGGTTGTCCGACTGACCGCAGATGGCGTTCCCGCGCCAGACAACTACGGCCAGTCAGTGAGCGGTGCTGCGCCCGAGATTTTCAGCTACGGGCATCGCAATGCGCTTGGCGCAATCTGGCACCCGGAGCGCAACGCGCTTTGGATCCACGAGATGGGGCCGCGTCACGGTGACGAGCTGCATGAGGTGGTCGCGGGCGAGAACTATGGTTGGCCCCTGGTGAGCTGGGGGGACAATTACTCGGGCATTCCCATCCCCGATCCCGACACCCGGCCTGATCTTCGCGACTCGGCCACCTACTGGGTGCCCAGCATCGCTCCGTCTGGGATGGCTTACTATGACGGCGATGCTTTTCCGGAGTGGCGAGGAAGCCTTCTGATTGGCGGGCTCAGGGCGCGTGGGATTGTGCGGGTCGACACCAACGGACAGTCCGCACGAGAGGTGGAGCGCATCGACCTTGGCGCGCGCATTCGTGACATAGAGATTTACCGCGATGGCTCGGTCCTCGCGCTCATCGATGCGCCGAATGGTGGCATTATCCAGTTGCGCCCAGCGGACTGACCTCACGCGCCGCAAGGTTGGTGCAATCGGCATCCACTATTCATCAGGGTTGATGGCTAGTGGAGCGGACATGGAACAAAAACGCGCGCGCCGGCGTCGATTGATCAATAACGCCGGCCTTGAATTCAAGCTGTACACTGGCTTCGGCCTGATAGCGCTGTGTTCGCTAATCCTCATTGGATTGATATACCACGCTGAGACCAAACTCGGCGTGCTGATCGACAAGGATACCTTAGAGAAAGCGCGCCTGATCGAGGAGGTTCGGGCGTTTAAACGTTACACGCTCGCTCTCGGCGGCGTGTTGATTGCAACCATTCTTATCACGGCGGTGGTTGCGGTCCGCGGATCACTCGTCCCAATTCGGGCACTGACCGCACGGATGGAGACTATTGCGGCTGGCGACACGTCGTTTCGTGTCAGGACGAGTCCCGGGAAGGATACGATCAGCCGGATGTGGAACGCTCTCGACCAACTGCGTGCCACCTCCGAAGCATCGATCACGCAAGCGCAAATGATTGATCAGGTCCCAGTGCCCATCATGGTCGTCGACCCCCATGATGACCTGCGCATCACGTACATGAACAATGCGACGGAGCGGACGCTCCAGCCGCTCGCACCTCATCTGCCATGCTCGGTCAACGACATGATGGGCAAATCCATCGACATCTTCCATGCGAATCCAGCCCACCAGCGCCGAATCCTCGGCGACGATAAGAATCTGCCATGGAACGCGCAGGTCACCATTGGCGATGAAGAGATCTTGGATTTGAAGGTGGCGGCCCTCTACGACGCGCGCGAAAAATACACTGGCGCGATGCTGTATTGGAACATCATTACTCAACAGGTGAATAGCCGAAAGACGTTCGTGGACGAAGTCCAGGGCTCTGTGAGCGAGATCGGCGATACGTTCCATGCGATGAGCGAGCGGATCGAGGTTGTTGCGAAACAACTGGAAGCAACGCAATCGAGCCTGACCGCAGGCAACGAAGCGGCAACGGGAGCCTCTGAGAGTGTGCAAGCCGTTGCTGCTGCAGCGGAACAGCTTTCGATGTCGATTGCGGAAATCACGACGCGTCTGTCCGAAATGACCTCACGCACGGTGGAAGCGGCCGGTGAGACCGCAAGCGTTGTGGACCGGGCAAAACGGCTTGCCACTGCGAGCGAACGGATTGGCGAGGTGGTGGACACCATCTCCACGATTGCAGAGCAGACCAACCTTTTGGCGCTGAACGCCACTATTGAGGCGGCGCGCGCCGGTGCTGCAGGAAAAGGGTTTGCCGTCGTCGCCCAGGAGGTCAAAGCCTTGGCCGACCAAACGGCGCGAGCGACCAACGAAGTGGGCGAGCAGACGGGCGCGATCCAGACTGAAATCTCCGCCGTGGCGTCGGCGATCACGGAAGTCGGCCACGTCATCGACGAGATCAAGGACGTCTTCACCAACGTCTCAGCAGCAGCCGAGGAGCAGCAGGCCGCGACTCAGGAGATCTCCGGACACGCCCAAACCGCCGCCCGCGGCTCGCAGGACTCGAGCACGACCATGCTGGAAGCCGTCGAGAGCTCTAAGCAGAGCCTCATGGCGGCGCAGGAGCTGACGGTCGCTGCGACCAGCGCGAAAGCGTCAAACGAAAAGCTTGCGAAGCAGTCCGCTCACTTCCTGGAGACACTGGATAAAGCGGCCTGACCTCGCTCAGAATGGGAATTGTCGCGGAAGCACCAGCATCGTCGGCCGGTCTGGCAGCGTGTTCAGCGAAACGGTCATGGTCGGGTTGTTCGATGTTTCGATCTCCAAGCCGTCGTCGCTGGTCTGGGAGACGAAGGTGGCGAGCGAATACTCGCTCCACCAGTGCATCGGGATGACCAGGGACGAGCGCAGTCGCTCCACCACCCGCATCATCTCGGCCTGGTTCATGGTGAAGGTGCCATCGATGGGCACAAACAAAATGTCGAGCCGGCCGATTTGCGCGATCTGTTCGTTGGAGAGCGGCTGGTGCAGGTGGCCGAGATGGCCAATGCACAAGCCGGCGATCTCGAAGATGAAGATGGAGTTGCCGTCCTTCTCTACCGAGCCGTAGCGGCGGATGTCAGTGGCCACGTTGCGGATCACTGTCTCGCCGAGCTGTAGGAAGTGCTGCGCGGGACCGTCTCCGGTCGGATTCCAACCGCGCAGCACATGCTCGATGGCTGGGTCGGGGTAGGGGGTCCAGTGGCTGGTGTGGGCGTGGTTCATGGTGACCACGTTGGGGAGAGGCCCATCGCCCCCGTAGCCGGTGAAGTCAGTCGCGATCACCGTGCCGTCTGGCGCTTCGATGCGGAAGGTGGAGTGGCCCACATAGGTGATGCTGACGCTGAAGCGGTCGTTGCTGTCAGCGTTTGTGAAGCTTGCCAGCTGAAACCACGGGGCTGTGCTCGCGATGGCTTGGCAGTTGGAGAACTGGGCGTGGGCGGCGCTGCTGAACAGCGTCATGATCATAGCAAGAATGGCGGATGCGATCGTAGCGGGTATGCGCATGGTCGAGCTCCGTTTGGCCAGCGCTGGCAAACTGCATGCCACCGCTCATTCGCCACATAGAGCTTCGAAACCGGTTTGACCGCAGATGCGAGCCCGCGAGGGAGTTAAGAGGCGCGCCGGTGATCGCCGAGCTGCGTCGGCACCGCTGGTAACGGCCGGCCCCCGTGCGGCCGATGGTAGGGGCCGTCGAACAGCGCGCTGCGCAGCAAAAAGTCCGCCGTCGCCTCATTCAGCGCGACGACAGTCTGGCTGATTGCGGCAACGCGCAGAATGGGCGTGTGATCGACGTCGTGGGGCTGACGTGTCAGCGGATCGGCGAACAAAAACGCGACGTCCACTTGGCCCTCGGCGATCAGAGCGCCAAGCTCAAGGTCACCCCCCAGGACGCCTGCCTTCAAGCTGTCGACCGTGAGCCGGGTCGCGTCCATGATCGCGCGCGCCGTGTTGCCGGTCGCGGTCAGGCTGTGGTGCCGAAGCGCGGCCTCGTTGGCAAAGGCCCACGCCGAAAGCGCTGGTTTCAGTGCATCATGGGCGCTGAAGGCGATCCGTTTCACACCATTCATAAGGCACGCTTAGGGTGTGCGTTTGCGGAAAGCGTCAAGGGACACAACGTCCGCGGACGACTTTGTGTCGTCCTTGCCTTCGGCTTCGGCCTCGTTGTCGTCAGTCGCGTCATCGCTTTTATCGGTGGCGACGGATTGGGGGGCTGGTAGCTGCGACGGCGCGCTGGGCGCTGGGCCTGATCCCACGGCGTCTCCTTTGGGTGGCGTCGTCGCGGTCTGTGTCGCGCCGGCCGGGTCAAACTGAAGCCCGAACTGAACCGACGGGTCGAAAAATCCCTTCACGGCGGCAAACGGCACAAGGAGCCGCTCCGGCACGCCGCCAAATGATAGCCCAACCTCGAAGCCGTGATCGTTTACTGACAGGTCCCAAAACTGATGCTGCAGCACGATGGTCATCTCTTCGGGATGCTGCTGGCGTAGGCGTGAGGACATCCGAACGCCGGGCGCGGTGGTATCAAACGCGATATAGAAGTGGTGCTCGCCCGGCAGGCCACCGTCGGCGACCTCGCGCATAACCTTGCGAACAACGCTGCGCAGAGCGTCCTGAAGCAAAACGTCGTAGCGGATCAGGTCGTCGGCCACAGTCATCCTCACTAGCTACCGCTTGTAAGTAGCGTGTCTTGGGCGCCGCTCCAAGCCGGGTCCTGGGGTGGCAAACATGCACGTCCCGGGCCGTCAGTGTCGGGCTGCGGGTGGGTAGCAAGTGTTGCGCGGAGTTGCTTGCCCGTGGGCTGCGATCTGTGCGGGGAGGTGAAATGGAGGCTTCTGTTGCCAGGTGCCTCCGTACCCCGCCTCACCCGGCTAAGGGCGAGGGCTTAAATGAGGTAACCGCGCCGCATTACGCAGCGAGGCGAGCCTCAGCATAGTTGTCATTCGCAACTACAAAGTTGGCCCGATATCGGCGGTACCATGCCGAGCGAAAGAGAAGCCTTTACACCCTCGTCGATCCTATTTCGCCCCCGCCAAAGCCCCACGTTCTGCTCAACAGCCGCGGGGCTCAGGTGGAGGCGCCGGGTACCGCCCCCGGGTCCGATAGGTTTATTACGCAGCCCGTTTATCGCCATAGCCAACCGTCGCTGGCACTTTGGAATATAGTCGAAGTGGATGCGCACGAGAAGGGCTGACCCAAAGTTCGTCAGCTAGGGAAGCGACCAATAATGGCCTCGGGCGTTCACACGGGGCCAGCATCCGCTGAGAAGGCGTGCGACGGCGTCGGCGAGCTGGTGGTCATTCTTGTTCGTGATGTGTGAACGATATGTGCAAAACGGGCCGAGGTTGGCGCAGGAGCTAGACCAACCCAACTACAGCGACGATCTTCGGCGGTGATCGGAGAACCACCATGAAGCAATATCACGACCTCCTTTCGTATGTGCTCTCAAACGGGGTTCGCCAGGCGGATCGCACCGGCGTTGGCACGCTTTCGGTTTTTGGCCATCAGTCCCGCTACGACCTGTCGGACGGTCTCCCGGTGGTGACCACCAAGCGTGTGCATCTGAAGGCGGTCATCGCGGAACTCCTGTGGTTCATCGCGGGAGAAACCAACGCGAACCAGCTGCGGGAGCGGGGTGCGACCATTTGGGACGAGTGGGCCGACGCTGACGGCGAGTTGGGGCCGGTTTATGGCCGGCAATGGCGTGCGTGGCCGACCGATCGTGGGCCGGTGGACCAACTGGCCGGCGTGATCGAGCAAATTAAGACCGATCCCGCGTCGCGCAGGCACATCGTGTCGGCGTGGAATGTGGGGCAGCTGAACGAGATGGCGCTGCCGCCGTGCCACCTGTTGTTCCAGTTCCATGTGGCGCCGCAGCCGTCAGGCCCCGGTCGCTTGTCGTGCCAGGTCTATCAGCGTTCGGCGGACATCTTCCTTGGCGTACCGTTCAACATCGCCTCGTACGCGATCCTGACGCACATGATGGCGCACGCCACCGGCCTGGTGCCTGGCGATCTCGTCCACACGCTGGGCGATGCGCACATTTATCTCAACCACTTGGAGCAGGTGGAGCTTCAGCTGAGCCGGGAGCATCGCCGGCTGCCTTCGCTGGAGCTGGT
>CAKZYH010000443.1 GCA_937884725.1 uncultured Paracoccaceae bacterium | reverse complement strand
CCGCCGCGCATCTTCTCGTGCCCGCCGGGCTCGTCCGCCTGCTTGGCGAGCGCCCAGTCCACGTGGTCGTCCGCCTCATCCACCGGCAGGAACAACACGCCGCTCTCGTCCGCGATCACCAGATCGCCCGGATGCACCACCGCGCCCCCGCACGACACATCCGCGTTGAACGCCCCGCCGATGTCGTAAATCCGCGTCGTGATCGGCGCAAAGCCGCGGCACCACAGCGGCAGCCTTTCGGCCAAGATCTCCGACTTGTCGGTCGCCGGCCCATCCAAAACCACGCCCGTGCAGCCAGACGCCTTGATGGCCACCGCCACACCACCGCCAAGGCACGCATGGCGATCGTCGCCCAGCCGGTCGATCACCAACACATCGCCTGGCCGCAAAAACTGGATCACATGGTGCAACAGCGTGCTGTCCTGCCCGGGGATCGCCAGCGTCACCGCAGTGCCGGCGATCCGCCCTCCGGCGATGGATTGGATACCGCGGTGCGCAAAGCCCAGCTGCCGGCGATGACCGATGGTGGCCGTCTCAGCGTGGGACGCCTTCTCCAAAAGCCCCGCCGGAACTTGGCTCGGCATGTCCTTGATGTCGTAACTCACGCGGGCGTCCTTCCAATGTCTCTTGCCGATACGTCTTGGCCGGTTTCGCAGCCGACACCACGCCCAAGGGCGCCCATCGTCAAGGCCTGATGGCGCTAAACTCATCACTGCCGAAAAAGTGGGCTTGCGCAACAAAACGTGAAATGTTGCTTTTGTCGCCGAAAACCAAACCGCTTTTTGGCGTCCGCAGACGGGTGATCCCACCCATCGCACGCGACGCCGGGCGCAAACGGCGGCTCAGCCGGCGCGCCCGAAAATGGGAGAGGAGCGTTTCGATGATTGTCTTCAAGCGTAGTCTTGTGCTGGCCGCGATCGCCTCGCTGGTCATCCCAGCCGGCGCCGCCGTCGCCGACACCTGGCGCATGGCCCACAAGCAAACGGCCGAGTCCATCGAAGGCCAAATGTTCCAGGCCTTTGCGGACAAAATCGGCGAGAAAACCGGCGGCGAAATCACCGTCGAAGTTTACCCCAGCGAGCAGCTCGGCAAAGACGACGCCATCCTGGAGCAGCTCCAGTTCGGCACCGTTCACCTCTATCCCGAAGGCGGTTCATACCTGCGCAAATGGGTCCCGGACATCACCTTCATGAGCGCGCCCTTCCTGTTTGAGGACCGCGATCACTGGGCGCGCTTCATGGCGAGCGACCTGGTCGCCGGCTGGCTTGACCAAATCGAGGACGAGGCCGGCATCACAGTCATCGGCGACCAAACCAAGATGGTGCGCGGCCCCTACCGCGTGATGGTGACCGCGAAGCCTGTCGAAGGCCTCGACGACTTCTCCGGCCTGAAGCTGCGCATGCACCCCAACGAGCTTGCCGCCAACGCCTGGCGTCACCTCGGCGCAGAGGTCCGCACGCTCGCCTGGACCGACGTGTATGAGTCCATCGGCCGCGGCATTGTGGAGGCGGTCAACAGCCCCATCGCGCTCGTGGAATCCATGCGCTTCCAGGAGGTTGCACCCCACATCGTGCGCCACAACGAGTACCCCCAGGGCATCGCTTTCATGGCGAACGCGCAGGCCTGGAACGGGCTCGATGACGAGACCAAGGCCCAAATCCTCGCCGCCTACGACGAGGTCGCGGCCGAGTTCGCGCCCAAAACAGCCGCCATCGCCGACGAGGCCATCGCGCGGATGAAAGAGAGCGGCGTCACCTACGATGAGATCGACACCACCCCCATCGTAGCAAAAATGGCTGAGTTCTACGCCGAGCTCGACGCCGCCGGCGAACTGCCGGAAGGCTTCGTGGCAACCGTGAGGGCGACACAGGCGACCCAGTGACGCTCGTCGGCCTCATCGAACGTGGCTTGGCGGTGGCAGAAAAGCTCTTTCTGACCATCGCCAACACGCTTTTGTTGGCGATGCTTGTGGTCAACTTCGCCAACATCATGCTCCGCCTCACGCTGGATGAGGCCATCATCTGGGCATTTCCGCTGACGAGCGTCTTGTTCGTCTGGGTAATCTTCTTCTCGTTTTTCGTGATCTACCGGCGCGGCCAGGATGTCGCCATCGACGTGCTGACCCGGCGCATGCCGGACCGCTTGAAAGCGACCGTGGAGGCGTTCGTCGCATTCATCGTTGTCGCGCTCATGGGGATTGTGCTCGCGCAGGCGCCCATCCTCATCCCCCGCCAAGTCGGCACCATCGATCTCATCGGCATGCAGCGCTACTGGCTCGCCGTCCCGTTCTTCCTGTCCTGCTTCCTGATCGCGGTGGAGTTCTTGCTCCGGCTGCGCACAGCCATCCTCGCCTTCCGCGGCGACAACCAAGCCAGCCCCGCCTCGTGACGGCTGTTGCGCTCTTCGGCGTCTTCCTCGGGCTGATCGCGCTGAAAACGCCCGTCATCATGGCGATTGGCGTGGCGGTGGTCGGCGCACTCGTCCTCGCCGGCTTCTCCAACACGCTTTGGATCGTGCCGATGAAGGCGCTGGAGGCGGCTTCCAACGCCTCGCTCCTCGCGATCCCCTTCTTCGTCCTCGCCGGCAACTTGATGAATGCCATCGGCGTCACGGAGCGGATTTTCAATCTCGCCAACGCCCTCGTCGGCCACTTCAAGGCCGGCCTCGCCCAGGTGAACGTCCTCGCCTCTGTCATGCTTGCAGGCGGCACAGGCGCTGCGACGGCCGACATCGCAGGCCTCGGCGCTGTCGAAATCCGGGCCATGCGCGAAAAGGGCTACAGCGCATCCTTCGCATCGGCGATCACGGTGGTGTCGGCCATCGTCGCCCCCTTTATCCCGCCATCGATCCCGCTGGTGGTCTACGCCTTCCTCGCGAACGTCTCGGTGGCGCGCATGTTCTTGGCGGGCATCGGCCCGGGCCTCCTGGTGGCGATCAGCCTGATGCTCTTCAACCGCTACCTCGCCACCAAGCGCGAGTTTCCGGTCCAAGAGCGCGCCTCGCTCAAAATCATCAGGAGCCCCACCCTCGCCGGCGTCGCGGCCCTCATAGCCCCCGCGATCCTCATGGGCGGCATCTTGAGCGGTGTCGCGACGGCCTCAGAGGCGGGCGTGCTTGCCTGCGCCTACGTTTTATTCCTCGGCGCGGTCCTGCGCACGCTCACCCTCAAAGCGCTCATCAAAGCGCTCACCGAGACCGTCCTCATCACGTCCATGATCATGCTGATCATAGGCTTTGCCGCCAGCATGGGCTGGCTGATGGCCATCGAGCAGATCCCGCAGGACATGGCCCGCGCGATCCCCGACATGATCGACACCTCGCTCCTCTTCCTGCTTGCGGTGATGATCTCTGTCTTGCTCCTCGGCTGTTTCATCGACGGCGTGACTATCAAGCTCTTGCTCGTCCCGATCCTGCTGCCCCTGGTGGACGCCTACGGCATCGACCGCGTGCACTTCGGCATTGTGCTGCAAATGTCGCTGATCCTGGGCCTCGCGACGCCGCCGCTGGGGCTCGGCCTCTTCATCGTCGCCCGCCTCTCCGGCGCACCGTTTGAAGACATCGTGAAAGCGGTGCTGCCCTACTTCATTCCGCTCGTCTGCGTGCTGGCGATCCTCGCGACGATGCCGGTCTTCTCGCTCTGGCTCCCCAACACGCTGCTCGGCCCAGGCTAGAGCATCCTGGGTCTTCTCAGACCCAGATAAGATGCTCTAATTCTTTGATTGCGAGCAGTTTTTCCTGGTTTGGGTGATCCCACCCAAACCAGGACTGCTCTAGACAGGGCAGGGGGCCGAAAAGCTCAGGGCCGCGGCGCCCGCCAAGTGGACGTCGCCACCACCGCGGGCTCCTCCGCGCCGTTATCAAACAGCTCGGCGGTGGTGAAACAGATACTGCGTCCGCGCCGCAAAAAGCGACCCTCAGCCCGCGCCATCGGCCCGCGCACCGGCCCCAAATATTGCAGCTTCATCTCCAGCGTCGCGCCCGGCCCGCCATACGTGCGGTGAATGAGGTGGCCCTGCGCAATATCGAGGATCACGGCCAGAATCCCGCCGTGAAGACTCCCCTGCGGGTTGAACGCAAAGTCCCGCACCGGAAAGCTGATCTCGCACCGCTCGTCCGGATAGCTGATGTCGAGGTCGAGGAGGCGGGCGAGGAAGAAGCTACCGAAGCCCGGCGCATAGTTCGCCAGCGCGGCCTCAAACGCAGCTTTGGCAGCAGCCTCATCCATCGCCCTAAGCCTTACCGTCAGACGATGGCGTCCGCCAGATCACCCATGGTCTCGGTCACAACGTCAGGCAAAAGCTCGCCCGGCAAATCCTCATACGGCCGTTCCCGCCGGTTGATGTAGGCCGCACGCATCCCCTGCGCCTTCGCGCCCGTACAGTCGAACGCATGGTTCGCCACGTGCATCACCCGCCATGTGGGTTCACCCAGCATCTCGGCCGCGCGGATGTAAGTCTGAGCGTGAGGCTTAAAGTAGTTGGACGCGGCAATGGAAATCCAAGCATCGAACGGAAAGTTCACGTGCGCCTTGGCTTCTTCCAAAAAATCCGGGTCGCCGTTCGACAAGATCGCGAGCTTGTACCGGCTCTTCAGCCGCTCCAGCGCGGCCGGTACCTCCGGAAACTGCTTCAGCTTCGGAATGTGCAGGACAAGATCGTCCACCTCGGCGTCGGTGTGCGGGATGCCCGCCCGCTCCAGCGTCATCTTCACGGCCCGCCGCCCAATCTCGCGATAGGGCG
>CAKZYH010000442.1 GCA_937884725.1 uncultured Paracoccaceae bacterium | reverse complement strand
TCAGCAAACGGGAAAACGCCGTCGCGTGAGCCAACATGAGCGAAACAGGCTCTAGAACAGGAGGCGACAATGGGTTTCCACGTGGCTGTGGTGGGCGCGACCGGCAACGTCGGCCGCGAACTTCTCGACATTCTGGCCGAGCGGGGCTTTCCCGCCGACACCGTGAGCGCGGTGGCCTCGCGCCGGAGCTTGGGCACTGAGGTCTCGTTCGGCGACAAAACCCTGAAAACCCGCGACATTGAGAGCTTTGACTTCTCCACCGTCGACATCTGCCTGATGTCGGCCGGCGGCGACGTGTCGCGCGAGTGGGCGCCGCGGATCGCAGCCGCCGGCGCCGTCGTCATCGACAACTCGTCCGCGTTCCGGATGGACCCCGATGTGCCGCTCATCGTTCCGGAAGTGAACGCCGACGCCGTTGAAGGGTTTGCGAAGAAGAACATCATCGCCAACCCGAACTGCTCCACGGCGCAGCTGGTGGTGGCGCTGAAGCCGATCCATGACCGCGCGACGATCAAGCGCGTCGTGGTCTCCACCTACCAGTCGGTCTCTGGCGCCGGCAAAGAGGCGATGGAGGAGCTGTTTGCGCAGACGCGCGCGGTCTACGCGTCAGACCCCATCGAGGTGAACAAGTTCCAGCGGCGGATCGCTTTCAACGTCATCCCGCAGATCGACGTGTTCATGGAGGACGGGTCCACCAAGGAAGAGTGGAAGCTCGTGGTCGAGACCAAAAAGATCCTCGATCCCAAGATCAAGTTGATCGCGACCTGCGTGCGCGTGCCAGTGTTCATCTCGCACTCTGAGGCCGTCACCGTCGAGCTTGAAGAGCCGCTCTCGGCCGAAGAAGCACAGAACATGCTGCGTGAGGCGCCAGGGCTTTTGGTCGTCGATAAGCGCGAGGATGGTGGCTACGTCACGCCCTACGAGGCCGCTGGCGAAGACGCGACTTACGTCAGCCGCATCCGCGAGGACATCACCGTGGAGAACGGGCTCGCGTTTTGGGTGGTGTCCGACAACCTGCGCAAAGGCGCGGCGTTGAACGCGGTTCAGATCGCCGAACTCCTTGTAAACCGTGGGCTTATCAAGGCGGCTGACCGGGCAGCGTAGCCCCCATAGCGACAGAATGCCGCACTAAATCAATGTTTTGATTGCCCGAAGGGCGCGGTCCGCAGGTGGTGTGAGAATCATCTGGACCGCGCTCATGTGCAACGGCGCATAAAGATGAGGAAAAATTTCCTTCTTTGTCGACGGCTCCCACCGCAGCTGATCACTAACGTCGTTTGTTATAATTCTGACAAAGAAAATGTTGGTGTCGCCTGCGAAATGGCGGGTCCATGTCTGCTCGAGCTGGGCCTCCGTCGATAGGTGAATATACCTATCACGGTGATCATCTGGAGAACCATTGAACACGCCTTCGCCGAGAAACGCTGTCATTTCAGATAGACGCAGCAACTTGTACACAAACGGAATCACACGTAGCCCACTGTCAGAAAAGCTATTTTAGGCATTTTGTCACTCAAATAAGACGCTTCGTTGAGCGCTTACTTATGATATTACTCTTGATCTGAGTCAGCAGGCGGTTGAAATTTCCCTGCGTTTTGCGTGGCGCGGCCTTATGAATGTTGCTGCTGGGGGGCAGCATCGCACTCGCATGAAGGTGTCGAAGCATGCTGAGCCACGATGAGGTTTGGAAGGCCATCGACGGACTGGCCGAGCGCAATGGCTTGTCCCCCTCCGGACTTGCGAGGCGGGCAGGTCTCGACCCCACGACGTTCAACAAGTCCAAACGTTTCGCTGCCGACGGCCGGCCGCGATGGCCTTCAACCGAATCTGTCTCCAAAATCCTGGCCGCCACCGGCGCCTCAATGAGCGAGCTTTTTGGCCTTGATGGGCAGCAACGGCATGCCGAACACATGTCAGTGCCGCTGCTTGGCCAAGCCCACGCCGGCTCTGGACAGGTCAGCACGAACGGCAGCTCACCCCACCCTTCGCGCATCATCAGCTTTCCGGACACACGGCACGAGCCGCTTTACGCGCTGACCGTCACCGGCGACAGCATGATGCCGCTTTACCGGGACGGCGACATCCTGTTCATCTCCCGGACCGCTGACACAAAGGTAGGCGACCGGGTGGTGGTCAAGCTGGTGGATGCGGAGGTGATGGTAAAAGTGCTGGGCTATCAGTCCGATAGCGAGTGCGCCTTCCACGCCATCAACCCCAACCACTCCGATGTCGCGTTCACCAACGACCAGGTAGAGTGGGTCGCACGCATCGTTTACGCGACCCAATAGAGCTTAAGCCTCTTCCACCAAATCGGGCGCAACGTCAGCATCGTCCCCGTCGCCGTAGCCGAGGAGACGCAGCGGGCGGGCGTTCACCCCGTGTGCGGCGGCCCAGTGGCATAGCGCATCCTCCTGCCCGTGAGTGACCCACACGCTCGACGCGCCTGTTTCGATGATCGTCGTGCACAAGTCTTCCCAATCCGCGTGGTCGGAGATGACCATCGGCAGCTCAACGCCGCGCTGCCGGGCGCGGGCACGCACACGCATCCAGCCCGACGCAACACCGGTGACGGCATCGCCAAAGCGCTGCGCCCAGCGGTCGGCGAGAGATCCTGGCGGGCACATTATGATTTGGCCGGCGAGCGACTTGCGATCCATGCCGCGCACGGGCCGCAAATCCCCAAAATCGTGGCCCGCCTCAACGTAGTGGTCGGTGAGGCGTTGCAGGGCGCCATGGAGGTAGATCGGCCCGTCATACCCAGCCTGCCGGATCAGAGCCATGACGCGCTGCGCTTTGCCGAGCGCGTAGGCGCCGATCAGATGCGGCCGATCTGGAAAGAGCCGGACTGAATCGATGAGCTTCGCCACCTCCTGCGCCGCATCAGGATGGCGAAACACGGGCAACCCAAACGTCGCCTCGGTCACAAACAGATCGCACGGCACAAGCTCAAACGCCTCAGCCGTCGGATCTCTCTGGCGCTTATAGTCGCCGGACACCACCGCGCGCACATCCGGCCGCTCCATGACGATCTGCGCAGAGCCGCGCACGTGCCCCGCCGGCGCAACGCTGAGGTCGACACCGCCGACCTTCAGCGTCTCCCCCAGACGGATCGGCTGGCGCGTCTCGCAGAACTTTTCGCCGTACCGCACGGCCATAATGGCAAGCGTTTCGGGCGTCGCCAAAACCGCACCGTGGCCCGCCCGCGCGTGATCGGCATGGCCATGGGTAATCGCCGCCTTGGCGACCGGGCGCACCGGATCGATGTGAAAGCCGCCGTCGGGGCAATAAAGCCCCTCGGGTGTCAAAGTGAGAATGGCTTCGGGCACGGCCAGGAAGATAGTGCCACGCGAAGGGGGGCGACAGGCATGGGTGTCGCACGCTATGTGGCGTTCAAACAGGCGCCAAACGTGGCGCGACCGGAAAGGATGAGGGCTGTGCAAGGCATTGAGATCAAGGGCGTCATGAACCCGCGCTACGACGAGGTGTTGACCGAGGACGCAAAAGCCTTTCTCGCCGACCTGCACCGCACCTTTAACGCCCGCCGCCTTGCGCTACTCGAGGAGCGTGTGGAACGGCAAATGGCGTTCGACTCCGGCGCTCTCCCCGATTTCCGCCCCGAAACCAAAGACATCCGCGATGGCGACTGGACCGTCGCGCCGATCCCCGCCGACATTCAGAACCGCCGCGTCGAAATCACCGGCCCCGTCGACCGCAAGATGATCATCAACGCGCTCAACTGCGGGGCGAAGGTGTTCATGGCCGACTTCGAGGACGCCTCCTCGCCCACATGGACCAACATGATGGACGGTCAGCTCAACATGATCGACCGTTGGAATGGCGCCATCGACTTCACCGACGAACGCGGCAAGGACTATAAGCTCACCGATGACCCGGCGGTGCTATTCGTGCGCGCCCGCGGCTGGCATCTGCCGGAGGACCACATCGTCGTCGACGGTGAAGTGATGGCCGGCGGCCTCGTCGATTTCGGCCTCTACTTCTTCCACAACGCTAAGAAGCAGATTGCCCAGGGGACAGGCCCCTACTTCTATCTGCCCAAGACCGAGAGCTACAAAGAGACCGCGCTCTGGAACGATGTGTTCGTGCACGCGCAAAACGCGCTCGGCATTCCGGTCGGCACCATCAAGTGCACCGTGCTCATCGAAACACTGCCGGCTGCCTTTGAGATGGACGAGATCCTTCACTCGCTGAAGGACCACATCGCGGGCCTCAACGCGGGCCGTTGGGACTACATTTTTTCGTTCATCAAAACGCTGCAGGCCAAGCCCGAATATGTGCTGCCCGACCGCAGCCAAGTCGTCATGGGCAAGGCGTTCCTGCGCGCCTATTCGCAGCTTTTGATCAAGCAGTGCCACCGCCGCGGCGCCTTCGCCATGGGCGGTATGGCGGCCCAAATCCCCAACCGCCGCGATCCGGAAGCCAACGCCGCAGCGCTGGAAAAAGTGCGCGCCGACAAAGAGCGTGAGGCGACGGACGGCCACGACGGCACCTGGGTCGCCCACCCCGACCTCGTGCCGGTCGCCATGGAAGTCTTTGACCGCGTGATGCCCCAGCCGAACCAGGTGGATCGCCAACGCGACGACATCACCATCGGCCAAGCCGACCTTCTGGAAGTGCACGAAGGGACCAAAACCGAGGCCGGCGTGCGCGACTGCATCAAGGTGGGCGTGCAGTACATCGAAGCTTGGCTGCGCGGGCGCGGTGCCGTGCCCCTCTACAACCTCATGGAAGATGCTGCGACCGCCGAAATCTCCCGCTCGCAGCTGTGGCAGTGGGTGAAGTACGGCGCAACGCTGGAGGACGGGCAGACCGTCACTGTCGAGCTCTTCAACAAATGCCTAGACGAGGAAATGGCCAAGGTGCGCGAAGAACTGGGCGCTGAGGTCTACGACGCTGGCCGATTCCCGGAGGCCATCGAGCTGTTCCGGACCCTCTCCACCGCGGACGAACTCTCCGCCTTCCTGACCCTTCCCGCCTATCGGATGCTCTAAGCCCCGCTCTCAGCGGCCTGCAAAAACCTCTTGCAGGCCGCCACGCGCTAATTACGTGCTATGACACATACCCGTCCTGACAGGAGAGTAGGACATGGCACAGCGCTTTGATGACCAGTTAGTTCTCATCACCGGCGGCACCTCCGGCATCGGCCTTGCGACGGCCAAGCGACTCCTGCGCGAAGGCGCAACCGTCATCGCCACAGGTTCGCGGCAAGAGAGCCTCGACAAGGCCGCAGCCGAACTCCCCGGCGCCACCCTCATCGCCAATGACGCATCCGATCCGGCCGCTGCCGGCGCGCTCGCCGACGCCGTTAAAGCTACCGGAAAACCGCTCGACGCCGCGTTCCTCAACGCCGGCTTCGGCCGCTTCGGCGCGCTGGACGGCGTCACCACCGATGAGTTCAACGCACACTTCGATCTCCTCGTGAAGGGGCCGATCATGCAGGCGCAGGCGCTCGCCCCGGTCATGAACGACGGCGGCTCCATCGTCGTCACCACCTCCGTCGTCAACGAGATGGCGATGCCCGGCGCGCTGGTTTATTCGTCCGCCAAGGCTGCGGCCCGCAACATGGTCCGCGGGCTCGCAAGGGAGTTTTCGGGACGTGGGATTCGCGTGAACGCTGTGTCCCCAGGCCCCATCGGCACGGACTTCTTGAACCGCAGCGGTCTCGACGCCGAAACGCAGGAAGGCTTCGCCAGTCAGGTGATCTCAATGGTCCCGCTCGGCCGCTTCGGCCAGCCGGATGAAGTGGCCGCAGTCGCCGCGTTCTTGCTGTCGCCTGACGCGTCCTTTGTGACAGGCTCCGAGTACGTGGTCGACGGCGGCATGAGCCAGCTCTAGCCTCAGATCGCCGATTCCCCAGGGCTAGTGCGCCGTCGGGGAGCAAATGCCGACCTTTCCCGACGGAGCCTCCACTCCCGGTAAATCGTGTAGAGACCGGCGCCGACAATGATCGCGGCGCCGATCAGGGTCAGCGTGTCGGGCAACGTCCCGAAAAACAGATAGCCCACGGCAATCGAGACCACGAGCACGGTGTAGCGGAACGGCGCAACGGCCGAGATCTCACCGCTGCGCATGGCAAGAGTGATGAAGCTGTAGCCCACCAGGATCAGAATCGCCGAGCACATGAGCGGCGCCACCTCACGCAGGCTCAGCGCGACCCAACCCTCGATGGGCGTGAGGAGTAGCGCACCGACGGTGATCGCAACGGCCGACAACGCGGAGAGATAAAGCGTCGGGACCCGCGTGCTCATCATGCGGGTCGCAATGTCACGAAGCGTGATGAAACCGACTGAAATGACCGCAAACACGAGCCAAAAACTGACGTCGCCCCCCGGCCGCACAATGAGGAGCATTCCGCAAAATCCGACCGCGATGGCACTCCAGCGGCGCCAGCCCACAGGTTCGCTGAGGAGCAGAGCCGCCGCCATCGTTACCGCAAGCGGCGCCGCCTGAAGCACTGCCGTGGCGGTCGCGATGTCCACATGCGCAAGCGCCAGCATGAAGGTACCGGTCGCCCCTAACTCACCGATGATGCGCCAAGCGATGGGACCCCGCTCACCCTTTGCCGGCCGAAACTTGAGCGCCCCAGCGTACCAACAGACGAGCACGATGATGGTCGATGCCATCAGCCCGCGCACAAAGATGCTTTGCGCGACGGGGAGCGTTTCGAAGGCAAGCTTGAGGAAGCCATCGTTGATCGCAAAGGCCGCCATGGCGATCGCCATGAACAACGCGCCCTTCGCATTCCCTGCCGCCCCTAGCACAAAAAGCTCTCCTCACCGCAGCGCGGACCATAGTGCTTTTTGCTGCATTGGGGATGAGCCTGCGTGCGCGGGGCAGGGTCTCACCGACGTGAAAGCCAAGCCGCTGCCCACCAGTTGGATCCAACCTTCAGTGTGTCGCTAGTCGTTCGCACCGGGCCCCGAGGGTCGGTCAGACGAGCGGGTGGCAATATCCTGGCCGCGCACCTTCTCCCGGAACAGCGTGTAGAGCCCAGCGCTCACCACAATGGCACCACCGGTGAGCGTCAATGCGTCCGGCGTGTCGCCAAAAATGACGGCGGAGAAGAAGAAGGCCCAAACCAGAAGCGTGTAGCGAAACGGCGAGACCGCTGACACATCGCCAATGCGCATGGAGGCCACGTTGGTGATGTATCCAACCACCACCAACACCCCAGCACCTGCCAGCAAGGCCCAAAGGTTCAACGTCATCGGTGTCCATGTCACGAACGGCACCGCGACGAGGCCCGCAACGGCAAGGGATAGCGCCGACGCGCCGGCGGGGAGGACACCCGGTGTCGCCGGCGTCAGCCGCCGCGTTGCGATATCGCGAACGGTGACGCAGAAGACCGCCGCGAGGGCAAAAATCGCATTGATGTCGAACCCGTCGGAGCCCGGCCGGATGATGATCAGAACACCGGCAAAACCCACCGCAATCGCCGACCAGCGGCGCCACCCCACCTGCTCGCGCAAAATCAGCGCGGCGGCCATGGTGAGCGCAAGCGGCACAGCCTGAAGGATCGCAGCAGCGTTCGCGAGCGGCATCGCAGCAAGGGCGATCAGGAAGCACGCGTTGCCCGAGACCTCACCCACCATGCGCAGGATCATCGGCCACCGGTCGCTGCGCGGGATCTTGTAGGCGAGGGCGCCCGTGCGCCAGGCGATGATGATGATCAAAACACTCGCAACGGCGCTGCGGACAACGAGCCCTTGCGCGACGCTCACCGTTTGAAATGCGAGCTTGATGAGCGCGTCGTTGATCGCAAAAACGCCCATGGACAGCGTCAGGATCAGCGCGCCCCGGCCATTGTCCGAGATCATCTCAGCCGCCGCGCTGCTGCTGTTCCCGCTGCCGGATCTCTCGCTGGCGCATCGGCATCCCGTCGATGAGGCCAAACAGGCGCTCGATGGGGACGACCTCGTCGCTGGTCAGTTTCGCGCCCCCATCAAGCCCGATCAGATCGACGCGAAACTGCGAGTCGGGTACGCTGAAGCGGTCGCGCAGCGTGTCATGATCAATGCCGGGCGCCGGAGCGCCGTAGAGCGTGAAAACGCGATCCCGCTCAACCACATAAACCGCGAGCTTTCGCTCCTCCATGCCCCGGAGCGCGTCGGCCAGCAGCGTGGTTTGGCGCGAAAGATTCTCATCAGTCTTTGTGGGCGTAAACAACAGGAGCGGGCGGTATTCCCACCGGATCCCCGACAGGCCCTGCGCGAGCGTTGTGTTCACCATTGCGGCCATCAGCGCGAGCCCCAGGATCAGCGGCTTCATAAGCGCGCTTCAAAGCGTTCAATGATCGCGTTCGCCATTTCGGTGGTGCTGACCGACGGCGCCCCGTAGGCGATGTCGCCGGTAAAAATGCCGTCGGCGAGGGTCGCCGCGATGGCATCGTCCAGTGCCTTGGCCGCATCCGGCATCGCAAACGAATATTGGAGCGCCATTCCCAGCGACGCGATCATCGCAATAGGGTTCGCCTGACCTTTTCCCGCAATGTCGGGCGCGGACCCGTGGACCGGTTCGTAGAGCGCCCGACGGCGGCCCGTGCGCTCGTCCACAGCGCCCAGCGAGGCTGACGGCAGCATGCCAAGCGAACCCGTCAGCTGCGCGGCAATATCCGACAGCATGTCGCCAAACAGGTTGTCACACACGATCACGTCGAACTGCTTGGGGTCGCGCACCAGCTGCATCGCTCCGGCGTCGGCCAGCATATGGTCGAGGCTCACGCCCTCCCCCGCCGCGGCGTGAGCTTGATCGACAACCTCGCGCCAAAGCACGCCGGTCTTCATCACGTTGCGCTTTTCCATCGACGTCACCTTGCCGCGGCGGGCACGGGCAAGGTCGAACGCGGCGCGCGCGATCCGGTCGATCTCAAAGGTGTCGTAGACCTGGGTGTCGATGGCGCGCTTCTGGCCGTTCCCAAGATCCTCAATCGTCTTGGGCTCACCAAAGTAAACACCGCCGGTCAGCTCGCGCAAAATGACAATGTCGAGACCCTCAATGACGTCGCGCTTCAGCGAGGACGCGTCGGCCAGCGCCGGGTAGCAGATTGCGGGGCGAATGTTGGCGAAAAGGTCGAACGTTTTGCGCAGACGAAGCAGGCCCGCTTCGGGGCGCATGTCGTAGGAGAAATGATCGAACTCAGGACCGCCGACGGCGCCAAACAAAATGGCGTCAGTGGCGCGCGCTTTCTCCATCGTGGCATCGGACACCGGGGCGCCCTCCTCCACCGCAGCGATGCCGCCCACAAGACCGTGGGACAGTTCAAAGTTCGCGCCGTGCTTGTTGAGCGTTCCGATCACCCGCTCTGTTTCTGCCATCACCTCTGGGCCGATGCCGTCGCCGGCGAGGAGAAGGAGTGATGGCATTGTGGGCGCTCCCTAGCAGATCGTTTTGCCGTTGATGCGCCTTCACCCGGACAATGGCAACGCCGATGGACGAGCCGCTCCGATGCGTCAGCGCTGGCTGCTCGGCTCACGCGCCAGCTCCGGATGGCGGTAGGCCTCCGGGTAGGCCATCGGTGCAAAGGGCCCGAGCGGGATCACGTTGTTCCAGCTGCGGCCAAAATAGCCCTGGCGGCAGTGCTGCAGTGAGCCGCTCTCAGCAACGCCCGGCAACGCATAGACCCGGCACAGCCAGCGCCAGACGTGCGGATAATCGAGGATTTTCGCGCCGTTCAGCTTCATCCGGATGTAGTAGACCGGGTCGTGACGGTAGAGCGTCGGGTACAGTCTAAGGTCCGCTTCGGTGAACGTGTCGCCCGTTAGATACGCCTTGCCGTGGGCCGCAAGGCGCGCATCAAGCCGCGCCAGCTCGTCAAAATACCGCCCAAACGCGTCGCGGTAGACGCTCTGGTCGGAGGAAAACCCAGCCTTGTACGCACCATTATTGATGTTGACGTAAATCGCCTCGTTGAGGGCGTCGATGTCCGCGCGAAGGGCGGCGTTATTCGCGCCGGGCGGATAAAGCTGCGGCCGATCCGCGGCGGGCATCACCGAGCCGAGCGCTTCTGCGTTGCGGCCCAGCATTCGCACAATCTCAGCGCTCTCGTTGGACACAATCCGCTGGGATTTCTTGTCGAACAGGATCGGCAGGCTTTTCTCGCTCGAGCCCTCTTCTTGATAAATGAAGATCGCCAGGCGAAGCGCCTTTCCGGTGGCGGTTTCAGACGTGCACTCCGGCAGCGTCTGCCCATCGAGGCTGGACAGCCTCTCTGGGTTGAACTCCCAAAATCCCGGCCCTTCCGGATCATCGTCCAGCGTTCGCGTCGGAAAGGCGACGTCCATCGAGATCGATTGGGTGAGACCAAGGACGCTCCGCGCCAGGGTCACGCGATGGCACCATGGGCAGTTGAGGGCGACGTAGAGGCGACCGCGGCCGGGTGCGGCGGGATAGTCGGGATCAACTCCGATGGCGCGGCGAAACCCGCTCCGACCGCGCACAAACTCGCCCGCCCTGCGCCGCGCATCCGCATCGGCCTGCGCTTCTTCCACTGACGCGTCGATCCCATCGGACGGGGCTTCAGTCACATCGGCCTCTCAACAAAGTACGACAGCGCAGGTAGCCAAACTTCCTAAACGTGCTGGCCACCGTTCACGTGGATCTCGGAGCCCGAGATGTAGCTCGACGACGAGGTGCACAGGAAATAGATGAGCTCGGCGACTTCCATGGTGCTCCCAAGCCGCCGGAGTGGGATGTCGACAATCATGTCCTCCGTGCCGGGCGACAGGATCGCAGTCTCGATCTCGCCTGGCGCAATGGCATTGACGCGCACCCCGAGGGGGCCAAAGTCCGCCGCCATCTCCCGCGTCAGCGAGGCGAGCGCCGCTTTGGATGTGGAGTAGGCAGTGCCCGCGAAGGGATGGACCCGCACGCCCGCGATGGACGTCACGTTGACCACCGAGCCCTGCGCGGTCTGCAGCTCATCCAACAACCCCCGTGCGAGCATAATCGGTGCAAACAGGTTCACCTGAAAGACGGTGCGCCAGAGGTCCATGGGCGTTTCAATACTGTTGAGCCGGGAGCCGCCCTCGCCTTTTGGACTGATGCCCGCGTTATTGACGAGCGCGTCGAGGCGGGAGCCATCCACCTCAAGCCGTCGGCGGATTTCAGCAACAGCGTTCAGGACATCGTCGTGGTCGGCAAGATCCACTTGGATGTGATCCTCAGGGCCAGCTGGCCAGGGACATTTGTCGCCGGCGAAGGCATGACGGGAGCATGTGATGATGCGCCAGCCTTCAGCGGAGAAGCGTTTGACCGTTGCGTGACCGATGCCGCGACTTGCGCCAGTGAGGACCAGCGTGCGCCGCCCGACGGGGTCGGAAGCCGTGCCGTTGCTGGGATCGGCTGCGCTCATGGCTGGCGCTCCTTGCATCGTGGTGCAAATGCTATGGCACGCTTTCAGCTTTAAACCCACCACGTGGGGCGCAACGCTGATTGCTGCCGCTGTCGATTTCTGGCGCGTCACCGCGTATGGAGACGCCCATGCTTCGTTATCCCCCCGCCGATCACTCCGCCGCCACTGGTTTTGGTGGCAACGTCCTAGACCGCACCTCCGAACGCCGCGACGACGCCGAGTTCATGGCTGCACAGCGCGCCGACGTGGCCGGACGCATCCTACTGTTTTCCGGCGATCGCCTCGTCAGCGATCAGGACCGGGCGCGTGTTTTCTTCTCCCGCCCCGAGGCCGACGCCATGGGCGCCGACTGGGACAACGCGATCTACCTCGGTGTCGATGACGCCGGGCCGGTGTTCGCCGGGCCGGTACCGCTGGATGACGACGGGCTATGGCCCACCCACAACCTGCGCCAGCTCGCCATAGACAACTGGCTCCCACCTGACATTTTGGGTGCGGTCGCGCAGGGCCGCAGCCTCCTCGCTTGGCATGAACGACACGGTTTTTGCGCCAACTGCGGCGCGCCGACCATCGTGGCTCAAGCCGGCATGCGCCGCGACTGTCTGGCCTGTGGCGCGACCCACTTCCCGCGTACCGACCCCGTTGTGATCATGGTTGCGGTGGACCATGAGCGCGAGCGCTGCCTACTCGGTCGCCAATTCCGGTTCCCGCCGGGCGTTTACTCAGCGCTCGCCGGTTTCATGGAGCCGGGGGAAACCATCGAAGCCGCAGTACGCCGCGAGATCTGGGAGGAGGCCGGCATTATGACGAGCCGGGTTGCCTATCACGCGAGCCAGCCTTGGCCGTTCCCCTCCTCGCTGATGTTGGGGTGTTTTGCCGAGGCGACATCCTTTAAGATCGAGCCGCGCGACCTGGAACTTGAGGATGTCCGTTGGTTCGACCGGGCCGACCTCAAGACAATGCTTGATCGCACCCACCCGACGTTTGCAGCGCCTCCTACCATCGCCATTGCCAACCTTTTGCTACGGGCGTTTTCCGAGCACGGGCTTCCAGCGCTGGATTAAGGACCCGGCGAAGGTCTCGCCTAAATGTCAGGCGAAGGCCTCAGCGCTGCGTTTGCTGCGGGCTCCTGGATCGATTCGCGAAAACCCGACGCAGGATAACTCCCCAGTACGCGCACATAGGCGGAGAAGAACCGCAGCTCTTCCAGCGCAAGCGCCAAGGCGGGGTCCTCTTGGTGCCCCTCCACGTCGGCGTAGAACATGGAGGCAAAAAACTGTCCGCCCAGCTGATAGCTTTCCAACTTCATCATGTTGACGCCATTGGTGGCAAACCCGCCGAGCGCCTTGTAGAGCGCTGCCGGCACGTTGCGGACCCTGAAGATAAAGGACGTCATCGCCGGGACGCCCACCGGCGCGTCCATCGCGTTGGCAGCGATCACGACGAAGCGTGTGGTGTTGTGCGCCTCGTCCTCAACGTCCTTGGCCAAGATCTTCAAGCCATAGATCTCAGCCGCAAGCTCTGATGCGATGGCCGCCACCGTCGGGTCCGCTTTATCTGCCACCATCTTGGCCGATCCGGCGGTGTCCGCAGCGACCATGGGTGACAGCCCAAGCCGCCGCAGCGTCACACGGCACTGCCCCAACGCTTGCACGTGGCTGTGCACCGTTTTGACGGTGTCGAGCGATGCGTCCGGGACCGCCATGAGCTGGTGCCGCACAGGCAAAAAGTGTTCGCCGATAAAATGCACGCCCGACCCCGGCAAAAGGGTATGAATGTCGGCAACGCGCCCCGCGACCGAGTTCTCAATGGGGATCATCGCATAGCGGGCGGAGCCGTTTTCGACAGCCTGGAAACAGTCTTCAAAAGTTGGCAGCGGCTGCGCGTCGGCGCGCGGGAAGGCTTCGGTGACGGCGATATGGGAATTCGCGCCCAATTCGCCTTGGAAAACGACAGTGATAGGTTCGGTCATGGGCCGCGCCATCCGCCGTCCGCTCCATGCTGTCAAGCCGGATGGCAGGATTCTTTGGAAGAATTTTGGAACCGCCTGCGACAGTCTCCTACTTTAGAAACGTTATGCAGTGCCATATAAGGATGCAGGTGGCGCTGCGGCGAACACAGTGGGCGAGAAAGGCACGCGGATCGATGAACGCTTTCGAAATCAACAAATTCGTTGGCGCCATATTGGCAGCCCTCGTGTTTGCCATGGGTCTGAGCGTGATGTCGGACATCATCTTCACCGAGAAAGAATTAGCCGAGCCCGCCTACATCATTGCGATCCCGGACGACGCCATTGAAGTGGCGGAGCAAGAGGAAGAACAAATTCCGTTCGAGACCTTACTCGCCTCGGCCGATCCCGAAGCCGGCGCGGGTGCGGTGCGCGTGTGTGGCGCGTGCCATTCGTGGGAGCCCGACGGCGCCAACGGAATCGGTCCAGCGCTTTACAACGTTGTCGGCCGCGAAATCGGCGGACATGAGGGGTTTGGATACTCCAGCGCGCTCGTCGATCACGGCGCGGGGGGCAAGGTTTGGGATTGGAATGAGCTGAGCGGTTTCCTGGAAAATCCTGCCGGCTGGGTCCCCGGCACAATCATGGGCTATGGCGGCATCGCCGACCCGGAAGAGCGCGCCGACGTCGTGGCCTACCTGGCCTCAATCTCGCCTGACGGCCCCCCGCTGCCGACCGCAGCCGATGTGGAGGTCGCAGCCGCGCCGGCTGATACGGCGACAGACGCGACCGAAGCTGATGCTGCTGCGCCGGCGGAAGCGCCTGCAGAAGCCGAGGCGTCCACCGAGGAAGCACCCGCAGCGAGCGAAGAGGCCCCTGCTACAAGCGAAGAAGAGGATGCCGCGTCGGCCACCGACGAGGCGCCTGCCGAAACCGACACAGCAGCGGCTGCCGAAGCAGCGCCTGCCGAGGTTGAGGTTGCAGCGCTGGAACAAGACGCGCCGGCGGAAGAAGCAGCACCTGCCGCTGCATCAGTCGATCCGTTTACACAGCTCGTGGCCTCCGCCGACCCGGCAGTGGGTGCCTCCAAGGCTGTGATCTGCCAGGCGTGCCACAACGCTGCTGAGGGTGCGCCGTCGAAGGTCGGACCGAACCTTTACAACGTGTTCGGTCCCGCCGCATCGAAAGAGTTCAACTACTCTGCTGCCATGCAAAGCCACGCTGCATCGGTGCCGGAATGGAACGTTGCGACGCTGAACACCTACCTCGAAGCGCCGATGGAAGTCGTTCCGGGCACAACCATGGCCTATGGCGGCGTGAAGGATGAGAACGAACGCGCCGAGATCATCGCGTGGCTCTACTCAATCTCGCCGGATTTCGGCCCGCTCATTCCGGAGGGGTCCGGCGACCCGTCGGTGGCCGCAACGGAGTAAAGAGGGTTTTCCGAACTCTCACTGTTAATCGCGACGAAACGCCCGCCAATCTGGCGGGCGTTATGCATTTCAACAGGTTCATGAGCGGTCGCGACGATTACAACTTGGTCAATGCCGCGTGTTTGGCTTGAACCTTACCGGCCGCCCAATAATGTCTGCCATGACAAAATGGAGGCGCCCTCATGGTTTTGTTCCGGACCGCCGCACGGTGGACCCTCGCCTGTGTTACCGCTGCCGTCATCGCGACGGGCCCAGCCGCAGCGAACAACGAGCCGGCCTGGAAACACTCCATGGCGATCTCCGGGACGCCCGGCTACCCCGCCGATTTCGCCCACTTTAACTACGTCAATCCCGACGCGCCTAAGGGCGGCCTCGTTCGCCTCGCCGACTCCCGCGGCTTTGACAGCTTCAATCCGTACTCAACCCGCGGCAACGCCGCCCCAGGCGTCCTCCTCATCTATGACGCGCTGATGACGCCGGCGTTCGACGAACTCTCCATCTCCGCCGACTACCCGCTCATCGCCGAAGCCGTCCGCTACCCTGAGGACTACGCGTGGGTGGAGTTTCGCCTGAACGCCGATGCCAAGTTTCACGATGGCTCCCCGATCACGGTCGAGGACGTGATTTGGTCGTTTGAGGCGATCACTGACGTGAACCCATCGCGCGCGTTCTACTATCAGGAGGTCGTGAGCGCCGAAGAAGTGGCGGAGCGCACGGTGCGATTCACCTTCGAGCGTCCAGGCAACAAAGAGCTGCCCAACATCATGGCGCAGCTGCGGATCCTGCCCAAAGCCTGGTGGACCGGAACGCGGGACGACGGCACCCAGCGCACACTGTCCGACAGCACTTTGGAGCCGCCGCTGGGCTCCAGCGCCTACCGCATCGGCAATTTCGAAGCCAACCGCTTCATCGAGTATGTCCGGGTCGACGACTACTGGGCCGCTGATCTGCCGAGCAACGTCGGCAAGGATAACTTCGACACGATCCGGTACCAAACCTTTCGCGACCAAACCGTGGCGCTCGAGGCCTTCAAAGGTGACCGCGTCGACTGGCGGACTGAGAACAGCGCCAAAAACTGGGCGACCGCCTACAATTTCCCCGCCCGCGACCGCGGCGACGTCATCCTCGAAACCTTCCCCGACGAAGCGCGCGGCATCATGCAGGCCTTCGTGCTCAACCTGCGCTTGCCGAAGTTCCAGGACCCGCGGGTGCGCCGCGCGCTCAACCTGATCTACGATTTCGAAGCCCAGAAAGAGACGATCTTCTACGGCCAGTATGAGCGGATCGCCTCCTACTATGAGGGCACTGAACTCGCCGCCCGAGGGCTGCCGTCGGAGGAAGAGCTTGTCTACCTGGAGCCATTGCGCGGCCAGATCCCAGACCAGCTGTTTACCGCAGAGTACACCAACCCCGTGAACGGCGACCCCAACGCGATCCGCGCCAACCAACGCGAAGCGCTCAAACTCTTCCAGGAGGCTGGCTATAAGCTTGAGGGCCGCACGATGGTGAACGCCGAAACCGGCGAGCCATTCACCATCGAGGTCGTGGAGAACAACGCGGCCATCGAGCGGGTGATCCTGCCCTACCAGCAGTCTCTGGCGCGGCTCGGCATTGAGCTCACGCTCAAAATCGTCGACACCTCGCAGTACATCAACCGTCTGCGCGCCCGCGACTTTGAAATGTCGGTGCTAGCCTTCCCGCAGTCCCTGTCGCCCGGCAACGAGCAGCGCGACTATTGGGGCACTGCCTCCGCCGAACGGCCGGACAGCAACAACTTTGCAGGCATCAAGAACCCCGCAATCGACGCGCTGATCGACCAACTGGTGCTGGCGCCGGACCGCGAATCGCTGGTGACCATCACCAAAGCGCTCGACCGGGTGCTCCTCGCCAATCACTATATGGTGCCTCTCTACTACACGAACGTGACCCGCACGGCCCGTTGGGACCGGTTCGGCCATCCGGAGAACCTGCCGATCTACACACCGGGCTTCCCGTCCATCTGGTGGTACGATGAGGCCTTGGCCTCCGACATGGAGGCGCAGCAATGAGCACGGTCACACGGCGCACCGCGCTGAAACTCTCCGCCGCCGCAGCCTTCGTCCCAGCGCTGCCCGTCGTGTCGCTGGCGGACCCGGCACCACAGCACGCACTCACCGTGTTCGGAGCGCCCAAGCACGGCCCCGATTTCACGCACTTCGACTACGTGAACCCCGACGCACCCAAGGGCGGGTCGATGCGCATGACGCCATCCGCGTTCGGCTACAACCAAAACCCAACGACGTTCGACACCTTCAACATGTTGATTTAGCGCGGAGCAGCGCCCCCGCTCATGCAGCTGTGTCACGCCGGCCTCATGACCCGCGGCCTCACCGAGCCTGACGCGGTCTATGGCCTTATCGCCGAAAGCGTCACCGTGAACGGGCTCGACTACACGTTCGCCATCCGTGAGGGCGCGACATTCACCGACGGCTCGCCGATCACCGCCGCCGACGTGGTCTTCACATTCGACACCTTCCGCGAGGAGGGCCATCCGGCGCTGCGGCAACTCCTCAACAACGTTGACAGCACCACCGCCGTCGATGACCGCACGGTGACGGTGACATTTTCGCCCGATGCGTCCAACCGCCTTCCGCCGACCATCGCGACGCTGCCGATCATCTCGTCGGCCTACTACTCAGAAAAACCGTTCAGCGACGCTGATCTCCAAATTCCAATCACGTCCGGCGCCTACACCGTCGGCGACTTCCGCCCTGGCCGGTTTGTGGATTTCACGCTGCGCGACAACTGGTGGGGCGCCGACGTGCCGTCCGCCAAGGGCCAGAACAATTTCGGCTCCGTCCGGGTCGATTACTTCCGCGAGCGCATCGCCGGCTTTGAGGCGTTCAAGACGGGCGACACCAAATTTCGTGAGGAGTTCACCTCAAAAACCTGGGCCACCGGGTACGATTTCCCCGCGGTGACCGACGGCCGCGTCGTCCTGCGCGAGTTCCCCGACGGCCGCCCATCAGGCGCGCAAGGCTTCTTCCTCAACACCCGCCGCGCAAAATTTTCCGACATCCGTACCCGCAAAGCGCTCGGGCTGGCATTCGACTTCGAGTGGCTGAACCGCAACGTGTTCTACAGCCTCTATAAGCGCACCCCGTCCTACTTCGTCGGCTCGGACCTCATGGCAGAGGGCCTGCCGTCCGACGCTGAACGCGCAATCCTCGAGCCTTTCGGCGACCAACTCCCCGAAGGCATCTTCGGTGAGGCGTACCTGCCGCCCGTCTCCGACGGTTCGGGCCGGGACCGCAAAAACCTTGGCGAGGCCAACCGTTTGCTGGCCGAAGCGGGCTGGCAGCGGGTCAACGGCCGCCTCGTCGACGCCGACGGACAGCCCTTCACCATCGAGTTCCTGAATTTCCAACCCTCGTTCAACCGCGTCGTGCAGCCCTTCATCGACACGTTGGGGCTCCTCGGCATCACCGCGTCGATCCGCATGGTCGAAACCTCGCAGTACCAAGCCCGGGTGCGCGACTTCGATTTCGACGTCACAACCCGGCGCTTCGCCTTCTCCCCCACGCCCGGCGAGACTGTGCGCGAGTATTTCGTGAGTTCCATGGCCAACGAGCCTGGCAGCAACAACCTGTCCGGCATCTCAGACCCTGTGGTGGATGGGCTCGTAGAGATCTTCCTGGATGCCACCACACGCGAAGAGCTGGTCACGGCAGCGCGCGCCCTAGACCGGGTTTTGCGCCTTGGCCACTATTGGGTCCCGCAATGGTATAAGGGCTCCCATACCGTGGCCTACTGGGATGAGTTTGGCGTGCCGGAGAACAAGCCGAAGTACGATCTACCCGTCTCCACCACCTGGTGGGCGAAGAACGCCTGATGGCTGCGTATATCGTTCGCCGCCTCGCGCTCATGATCCCGACGCTGCTGGGAATCATGCTTCTATCGTTCGCCATCGTGCAATTTGCGCCTGGCGGCCCGGTGGAAAAGGTCATCGGCGAGCTGCGCGGCATGTCCGCCGGCGCCACCGACCGCATCTCCGGCGGCAGCGCATCCGGCGACTTTGCCAACAACGCGGTGTCGAGCGAGGGGAGCGACTCCGGCTATCGCGGTGCCCAGGGCCTCGATCCTGAGTTCATCGCAGAGCTTGAGGCGCAGTTCGGCTTCGATAAGCCGGTCCATGAGCGCTTCCTCCTCATGATCGGCAACTACCTGACGTTCGACTTCGGCGAGAGCTATTTCCGCGACCGCACCGTCATCGACCTCATCGTGGAAAAGCTGCCCGTCTCCATCTCGCTAGGCCTCTGGATGACGCTGATTTCCTACGCGATCTCGATCCCTCTCGGCATCCGCAAGGCCGTGAAGGACGGGTCCACCTTCGACATCTGGACTTCCGGCATCATCATCGTCGCCTACGCGATCCCGGGCTTTTTGTTCGCCATCCTCCTGATTGTGCTGTTCGCCGGCGGATCGTTCTTCAACATTTTCCCGCTCTCAGGCCTCACGTCGGACAACTGGGATCAGCTCTCGCTAGTGGGCAAAGTGCTCGACTATTTCTGGCACCTCACGCTGCCCCTCCTAGCGCTGTCGCTCTCGGCCTTCGCTACGCTGACGCTGCTGACCAAAAACTCGTTCCTCGAAGAAATCCGAAAACAGTACGTGCTGACGGCGAAAATGAAGGGGCTCGGCGAAAGCCGGGTGCTCTACGGCCACGTGTTCCGGAACGCGATGCTCATCATCATAGCGGGCTTCCCCGGCGCGTTCATCGGCGCCTTCTTCACAGGCTCGCTCCTCATCGAAACGATCTTCAACCTCGATGGGCTGGGCCTCTTGGGCTTTGAGGCGATCATCAACCGCGACTACCCCATTGTGTTCGGCACGCTCTATATCTTCTCGCTGATGGCGCTGTTGGTGAACCTTTTGACCGACATCACCTACACGCTCGTCGATCCGCGGATCGACTTTGAAAGCCGGGAGGTCTAGGCGATGGATCAACGCGCGCCTCATCCGGACGAGTTGACCATCGGCGACGGCGATGTCGCGGTCGGCGACGTTGAAGTCACGTCAAGTGCGCCTGTCAGGCCGCAGACGCTGAACGCGCGCCGTTGGCTCATCTTCAAAAAACACAGGCGCGGCTACACCTCGCTCTGGGTGTTTGGCTTTTTGTTTTTGCTGACACTGTTTGCCGAGTTTATCGCCAATGACCGGCCGCTGCTGATCTCCTACAACGGCGAGCTCCTGTCGCCCGTGCTGGTGGATTATCCGGAGGAAAAGTTCGGCGGCTTCCTCCCGCGGACCGACTACCGAGACCCCTTCATCCGCGATGAGATCAACGCCAACGGCTGGATGATCTGGCCGCCCATCCGCTACGATTATCGCGCGGTGAACTCCAGCCCACCGACGCCCCTTCCCTCCGCCCCATCCTGGATGTTCACGAAGGAAGAACGGTGCGTTGGCTTGCCCGGCGGCGTCGACGATCCGGCATGCACCATCGGCAACTGGAACTGGCTAGGCACCGACGATCAGGGCCGAGATGTCTTGGCCCGCGTGATTTATGGCTTCCGCATATCGATCCTGTTCGGCCTTGTGCTCACCGCGGCCTCCTCGGTCATCGGCATCGCAGCCGGTGCGGTCCAGGGCTATTTCGGCGGCTGGCTTGACCTTGGCTTCCAGCGCTTCATCGAGGTGTGGACCTCGGTGCCGTCGCTTTACATCATCCTCATCCTATCAGCGGTGCTGACACCCAGCTTCTTCCTACTCCTAGGGATACTATTGTTATTCTCCTGGGTGGCGCTCGTAGGAGTGGTCCGAGCAGAGTTCCTGCGCGCGCGAAATTTCGAGTACGTCCAGGCCGCACGCGCATTGGGCGTCGGCAACGCCACCATCATGTGGCGGCACCTTTTGCCCAACGCGATGGTCGCGACGCTCAC
>CAKZYH010000441.1 GCA_937884725.1 uncultured Paracoccaceae bacterium | reverse complement strand
GGTGGTGGAGGGAGTTGGATTCGAACCAACGTAGGCATAGCCAGCGGATTTACAGTCCGCCCCCTTTAGCCACTCGGGCACCCCTCCGTGGAGCCGGGTGATAGGCTGATCAATGCCATGAAGTCAACGACACCCACCCGCGCGCGCCGCGATCGCCGGACAGGTCCACCGAGCGCCGAGCCTTATTGGCTGTATGGCATTCACGCCGTGCGCGCTGCGCTGCAAAACCCGCGGCGGACCGTGCACCGCCTGGTCGTGAGCCAGAACGCGGCGGCGCGGCTTGGCGAGCTTGCCAAAAGCGCTGAAACGCTGGACGTTCGGGCGATCAACAAGCTGGTGCCCGATGCCGTCCACCAGGGGGCTGCGGCTTGGGTGGATCCGCTGGAGGGGGCGCCGCTTGAGGATCTGGCGAGGGCGCAGCTGGTGGTGCTCCTCGATCACATCACTGATCCGCACAATGTGGGGGCGATCTTGCGCTCTGCGGCTGCGTTTCGGGCCGATGGGGTGGTGACGACAACGCGGCATAGCGCGACGGAGACGGGGGTGCTCGCGAAGTCTGCGTCGGGTGCGCTTGATCTTTTGCCGCCCGTCACGGTGACGAACCTCTCCCAAGCGATCCGCACGCTGCAGGGTTTTGGGTTTCAGGTGGCGGCGCTCGATAGCGAGGCTGAGACGCCGCTGGATGATCTGGTGCCCGGCGAGAAGTGGGCCTTTGTGCTCGGCGCTGAGGGCAAGGGTGTGCGCTACGGCGTTGCTGAGACGTGCGGGATCAAGGCGCGGATCGAGGCCTCGGAGGCGCTGGCCTCGCTGAATGTTTCTAATGCGGCCGCGGTTGCCCTTTACGAAATGCGGCGGCGGCTTTTGCGTTAGCGCAGGCGCATGAGGAGGAGGCCCTCGTGCGCTTCGTCTGCGAGGGGGAGGTTGGCGACGCAGCTGCTCGTGAGCGCATCCGCCATGGCGTCGGCGACGTAGGCGCTGGCGAAGATGAGGTCGGCGGCGCGCAGGAGCGGGGCGACTGCGTTTTGCTCGTTGTAGGCGGTGAATGGCCAGACAGGCGGGTAGGCGCGCGGCAGGAAGATGTCGTGAAATCCGACAAAAACGCCAGGTGGTAGCGCCGGGATCAGGTGGTTGAGGACGATGTCGACGTCGGTGCCCGGCATGAGGACGTGACTGGAATCGACAAACAGCAGGTCGCCCGGCTGGAGGGCTTGGATCGGAGCGAGGTCGGCGCTTTGCAGGAGGGCGCGTTGTAGGGTGACCGGGAGGCCCGCGAGGTCGGCACGGGGCTGCGGGTCGATGGCTGTGAGTTGCGTTGGGAGCCCGCCGTCATGGATCGCGCGCACGAGGAAGCGTGTGGAGTGGCCTGAGCCGATCTCGACCACCCGCGCCGGCTTATGGCGGCGCACGAATGCGTAGAGCGCGGCAGCGTCTAGCCTTGGGAACCAGGTTTGGGTGAAGCGGGGCTCGGGGGCGGGGCCGTCGAGGCGCAGGAGGTCGTCAGCGACAGCGTCGATGGCGGCAAGGTGCGCTTTGAAGGCGGGCTCTGCCGCTTGGAAAAGCGCGCGTATGGGCTCGCTGTCGCGGTTTGCCCAAAGCGCTGCCGCGCTTGCGCTTCGTTGCGGGATGAAAAAGCCGCGGTCGGCGAGGCCAAGGACCGTTTGCAGGCCGAAGCGGAGCGTGCGGCGGCCGCCGCGGGTGGTGAGGGAGCGAAGCATTCGCGATGGCATGGCCGACCGCGCCGACGCCGGCAAGGCTTTGTGGTTAGTGGCGTTTGTGCCCACTGCCCTCAGCGAGTGCACTGAGGTGGGCGCGCACCACCTCATCGCGGCTGAGCGCGATCGCTGTGGTGTAGGCGATCTCGCTGTCCTCTCCCTCGCAAAGATGCGCGCGAAGCGCCCAGTAGGGCTGGTAGTTGTCCGGGCAGAGCTTCCCGGTGCGGGCGTCCTCCAGCGCTCCGAGGCCTGCCGGCTTGCCGAAGGCGTTGCCGTGGGCTGCCGCGCGGGCGGTGGCGACCCCTGCGGTGGGCATCATGGCGAGGAGGACGTCGTAGAAGGCTGCGATTTCGGCCCATGGCGTTGTGCCTGTGTGCCGCCTTGCGCTGTGGGCGGACTGGATGGCCGCCATGATTTGGAAACGGCCCAGCGTGCGGTGGGCAGCGGCGGATGCCAGCCAGCGCTCGGCCGTCGTGAGCAGTGCGGCGTCCCAGAGGCCGACATTTTGGTCGGAGAGCTTGATGTAGCGGCCGCTGCCATCGCGCGCGGCGGGTTGGCGCGCTTCGCTAAAGGCGATGAGGGCGGCGAGCCCGAGCGTTTCTGGATCGTCGGGCAAGCGCTCGGCGCACAGGGTGGCGATGGCGAGTGCGTCCCCGGCCCTGGCGTTGGCGACCTCATCGCGCGGGGCGGCTCGCGCCACGGTGTAGAGCGCGAAGACAGCGTCGCGGGCGTTGGCAAGGCGCGTCGGGGCGTCGTCTGGATCGGGCTCAAACGGGATTTTGGCAGCCTTGATCTTCGCTTTGGCCCGCACGAGCCTTTGCGACAGCGTCGCTGGTGGGATGAGGTACGCCTCCGCGATGTCGTGCGCGCTCACTCCGAAGACGGTTTGCAGGATGAGCGGGGCCCGGACTTCCGGTGCGATGGCCGGGTGCGACGCCGCGAGGACGAGGCCGAGGCGAGGGTCATGGTCGGGCTTCGCCATGTGGTGCTCCTCGGCGAGTAGCGTGAGTGTGGCGGTGTCGTTCGTCTCGGTGGCGCGGCGGCGGGCGGTATCGATGGCGGCGTTTCGCGCCACCGACAGGAGCCACGCTTGCGGAGCCGCCGGAACGCCGGACTTTGGCCAGTGGGTGAGTGCGCGGGCGAAGGCTGTGGCGAGAGCATCTTCGGCGGCGGTGATGTCGCCGGTGCGCCGCGCGATGGCGGCGACCAGCTTACCGTATGCCGTGCGTGCAGCGCGTTCTGCGGCCGCTGCGGCCTCGTTCATGCGTCTTGGACGGACGGCATCAGGACGGGGCGGACTTCCACATGGCCGGCGCCTGGCTTTGCGCACGGGGCGCCTTGAGCGATCTTGATG
>CAKZYH010000440.1 GCA_937884725.1 uncultured Paracoccaceae bacterium | reverse complement strand
ACCGTTGGCCACCGCATTCATGCGCCTGAGACGATCACGGTGCGCCGGCTTGCCGACTATCTGCCCGCCATGGACGCTGCAAAGGTGCAGGTGACTTTTGACGAGCGGCGCGAGACGATTTTGGTAGATGCCCGCCAGAGGGTGGCGGCGCTGGGGCTGACGCTGGTGGAGGACACCCGTCTTGCCGACGAGGTGACGGGGCTTGTGGAGTGGCCTATTGTGCTGGTGGGCCAGTTCGAGGAGGCGGCGCTTGCGCTGCCCGATGAAGTGATCCGGCTCACCATTCGCGAGAACCAGAAGTGTTTTGTGACCCGCGATCCGGCGACGGATCGGCTGTCCAATTCGTTCGTGCTGACCGCGAACCTTGAGGCGGCGGACGGCGGCGAGGCGATCATTGCCGGCAACGAGCGGGTGGTCCGCGCGCGGCTGGCCGACGCCCGATTTTTCTGGGAGCAGGACCGCAAAAAGCCACTTGCCGAGCACGCTAAGGGCCTGGCGTCGGTGACGTTCCACGAGAAGCTTGGCACGCAGGCGGAGCGGGTGGAGCGGATCGCGGCGCTCGCGCGGGAGCTCGCGCCGTTGGTGGGCGCTGACGCCGACCTTGCCGAACAGGCGGCGCGGCTGTGCAAAGCGGACCTCACGACGCTGATGGTGGGCGAGTTTCCTGAGCTTCAGGGCTATGTGGGCCGGCACTATGCCGAGGCGGAAGGGTTGCCGGATGCTGTCGCTGTCGCGGTGGAAGCTCACTATTCGCCGCTGGGGCCGGCCGATGAGGTGCCACGCGATCCGGTCTCGGTGACGGTGGCGCTGGCCGATAAGCTGGATAGCCTGGTGCTGCTTTGGCTCGCCGGTGAAAAGCCAACAGGCTCAGGCGATGCCTTTGGCCTTCGGCGCGCGGCCCTGGGGGCGATACGGATCATACTCGACCGCAGGATCAAGCTGAACCTGAGGCAATTAACTGCGCGTCAGACTTCCAATGTCCAAGTCACCTTAAATGACAGAGCCAAAGAGGAAAAGGCATCAATTCTTTCTAGATTTCCTTCTCCAAACTCTCCGATCATGAGTGAAAAAGCGTTAGCTAGGGAAATGTATGATCGGGCGATGTCTATCGTTGTCTACACTGATGATGAGCTGAAGAATAACTGTGACGTAGTTGTTTCTGAAGTGTCGGAGTTCATCGCAGAGCGGTTTGCGGTTCATAAGCGTGCAGAAGGCGTTGCTGCCGATTCAGTTCGCGCTGCGAGCGGGCCCGCCGATCAGCTTGAGCTTCTGGCTCTTCAAGACCGCATCGTTGCGCTCGAGTCTTTTCGCGAGACTGACGACGGCGCAAACCTGATGGCGGGCTTTAAGCGCGCCAGCAACATTTTGCGCGCTGAGGCGAAGAAAGGCCCGCTGCCGGAGGGGGCGCCCGACGCTTCGCTGTTGGCGGAGCCCGAGGAGATCGCGCTGGGCGCAGCATTGGCCGGCGCCGATACCACCGTGTCCGCGGCCGTGGCTGAGGAGCGCTATACCGACGCTATGGCGCAGCTCGCCGCCCTCCGGGCACCGGTTGATGCGTTTTTCGACAAAGTGCTGGTGAATGCCGACGACCCCGCGGTGCGCGATAACCGGCTGAAGCTGCTCTTATCGCTGCAAAACACCACCCGCCTTGTGGCGGACTTTGGCCAGCTGGCCGGTTAGGAGCCCCCCATGCGCACACCTCGCGAAGTCGCCGACGAACAACTCGTCGTCTACAACAACCTCGACATCGACGGCTATTGCGCGCTGTTTCATGACGACGCGGATCTGGTCATGCTGCCGGCCGGCGACGTGGTCAGCGTCGGGCTGCCCGCGATCCGTGAGCGCTACGTGGAACGCTTCGCCACGCCCGGCCTGCGTTGTGAAGTCACCAACCGTTATGAGATCGGCGATACAGCGGTGGACGTTGAGATCGTTTTCGCCGACGGTCGAGAACCGGAGCACATCATCGCTCTGTACACGGTCAAAGACGGCAAGATCGCGCGGATCAGCTTCCTGAGATAAGGCTGAGCGCGCCGCGAAGGGGGAAGAATGGCGGCAAACGGCAAGAGCAACGGGAGCGGTGCCAGCACCGACTACGACGTTCTCATCATCGGCTCCGGCCCCGGCGGTTACGTGACTGCGATCCGCGCTGCGCAGCTGGGGCTGAAGACGGCCGTCATCGAGAACAAGCACCTGGGCGGCATTTGCCTCAACTGGGGCTGCATTCCCACCAAGGCGCTGCTGCGTTCCGCCGAGATCTACGACCACTTCCAGCACGCCAAGTCGTTCGGCCTGTCGGCGAGCAATGTTGAGTTCAACATTGCCGACGTGGTGAAGCGCTCGCGCGGGGTCTCGACGCAGCTGAGCGGCGGCGTCGGCTTCTTGCTGAAGAAAAACAAAGTCGACGTGATTTGGGGCACGGCGCACATCGACGCGCCGGGCAAAATCACTGTGAGCGATGCCTCCGACACCTCCAAGGGTGCGCCGCGGGTGGGGACCTATACGCCTGAGCCGCAGCCGAAGGGCTCGAAGGGGCCGGGGACGTACACGGCCAAACACATCATCATTGCCACTGGCGCGCGGCCGCGCGTGCTGCCGGGGCTGGAGCCGGATGGGCAGCGCATCTGGACCTACTTTGAGGCGATGGTGCCCAAGACCATGCCGAAGAACCTCTTGGTGGTGGGCTCCGGCGCCATCGGGATCGAGTTTGCGTCCTTCTTCAACTCCATGGGCGCGAAGGTGACCGTGGTGGAGGTCGTCGATCAGATCTTGCCGGTGGAAGACGCTGAGATCGCCAAGTCGGTGCAAAAGCGGCTGGAGAAGGCCGGCATCGAGGTGCTGACCAAAACCAAGGTGACGGGCGTTGAAAAGGGCAACATGCTCAAAGCCTCGCTGGACAAGGACGGCAAGACCGACGTTCGCGAGGTCGACACCATCATCTCAGCCGTCGGCGTTGTGGGGAATATCGAGGGGCTGGGGCTCGAAGAGGTTGGGGTGAAGTCGGATCGCGGCATCATCACGGCCGACGGGTACGGCAAAACCTCCGTTCCGGGGATTTACGCGATCGGCGATGTTGCCGGGCCGCCGATGCTGGCGCACAAGGCCGAGCACGAGGGCGTGGTGTGCGTCGAGGCGATTGCTGGGCTTCACCCGCACCCCATCGACAAGGGCAAAATTCCGGGCTGCACCTACTGCAATCCGCAGGTGGCGTCAGTCGGGCTTACCGAAGCGAAGGCCAAGGAAGCTGGGCACAAGATCAAGGTGGGCCGGTTCCCCTTTATCGGGAACGGGAAGGCGATTGCGCTCGGTGAACCTGAGGGCATGATCAAAACGATCTTTGATGCCGACACTGGGGAGCTTTTGGGCGCGCACATGACGGGCGCTGAGGTGACCGAGCTGATCCAAGGGTTCGTGATCGCCATGAACCTTGAGACCACCGAAGAGGATCTCATGCACGCCGTCTTCCCGCACCCGACGCTGTCGGAGATGATGCATGAGAGCGTGCTCGATGCGTATGGCCGCGTAATCCATACCTGAACGTCAGATAACCGGGCATTCAGGCGGAATACAAAGCGCAGGCGATATCCCCATTGGCGTAGGTCAGATGAGGATATCGCCATGCGCTACTCGATACTGGGTTTCGTGATTTCAATGGTCGCAGGGTCGTCTGCTGCGGCCGCTACTGCGCCGGGTCACATGCTTGTGGCCGATGCGCCGGCTGAGCACCGGCTTGCGCAGGCTGAGACAGCGAGCGGGACGGCTGTCGATGGCAGCTTCCAGGTGGCGCAGGTTTATTCCAATTGGGGTCATGGTCAGCCGATCCGTGGCTTTAACGGCGGCGGCTACGTTCAGCATTCCGATCCGAACTCTGGCCAGCCGAACCAGGGGCCGTGGGGGCCGATTACCCATTCCGCCGATCCGCGTTATCAGCGCATTGAGGAGCAGCGTCGGTATGAGGAGCGGCAGCGGCGGCTGGTTGAAGAGCAGCGGCGCTATCGTGAAGAGGAGCGTCGCCGGGCGCAGGCCGAGCAAGAGCGCCGCCGCGCACGCGCCGAGCAAGAGCGGCGCCGTGCCCAGGCTGAGCAGGACCGTCGTCGTGCCCAGGCCGCGCAAGAGCGCCGCGTACGGGAGCGTCAGGACCGGGCACGGGCCGAGCGGCGTGCGGAACGCCAGCGCGAGCGGGAAATGCAGCGCCGTCAGGAGCGCAGGGCCGAGCAACGCCGCGCGGAACGGCGCCAGGATGGCAGACCGCGGCGCAACGCCGACCGCCGGGCGGAGCGTCGCGCAGAGCGCAGGGCTGCACGCCGGCGTCCGTAAGCCGACCATTCAAGGCAGGGCCGCCGCCCCGCGTTGAGCGCGAGGCGTGCGGCTCACGCCGGGTCGCTTGAAGACCGAGATGAAAACGCCGTTGCGGTATGCCCGCGGCGGCGTTTTGTCGTGTTCGCCGCTCGCTCAAGCTAAAGCTCAGGCTGTGGCTGCGATCATCTCCAGCGCCCACGCGGCGGCCAGCACGTCTTCGTCGTGATCGGCGGGCGCGCTGATGAGGGCGCTCACCGGGAGCGGCTGGTCGCTCGCCATGGGGATCGCAACGCCCGGCATGTTGAGCATGTTGCCCACCATGGTGTTGCGTAGCGTCTTGAGGTTGACGCGGTTGAACTCTTCGGGGTCCGCGTCGAGGGGTGCGATCTCAGGCGCCACGTGCGCCACGGTGGGGCACAGGAGAAGTTCACCGTTGAGCGATGCTGCGACTAACTTTGCGAGCCGTTCGCGTTCGCGCTGGACAATCAGCAGATCAAGGGCGGTCATGGTTTTGCCGCGCATGATGCGCGCCACGACGCGGCCGTCCATCTCGGCAACGTCGGGGCCGTCCACCCGCTCGCGGTGATAGTGGTAGGCTTCGACGGTCGCGATGGTGCCGTGTTCGGCCATCACGTCCGCCGCCTCGCCGAACTCGTGCAACGTAGCCTCGCGCACTGCGACGCCGGCGGCCGAGAGGCGCGTCAGAAGCGCTTCGAACGCGCCCGCGACCGCGTCGTCCAAATCGTCGAGCATCAGCGTTGTGGGGACCACGAGCTTGAGGTCAGAGAGGGCCGGCTTTTCGATGTGGGCGGTGGTGCCGCGCATGGCGGCGTCGAGGAGGATGCAGTCCTCGACGGTGCGCGCGAGCGGGCCGACGGTGTCGAGCGTGTAGGACAGGGGGATGGTGTTGCGCGCGTCGATCCGGCCCTCAGATGACTTGTAGCCCGCAAGGCCGTTGAAGGCGGCGGGGACGCGGACCGAACCGCCCGTGTCGCTGCCCGCCGCTGCCACGGCGAGGCCGGCCGCCACCGCGACGGCGGAGCCCGAGGATGAGCCGCCAGGCGCGCGCGGTGTCGTCTGGTCGTAGGGGTTTGCGGGGGTGCCGAAGTGCGGGTTGAGGCCGATGCCGGAATAGGCGAATTCGGTGAGGTTCACTTTGCCGAGTGAGACCAGGCCGGCTGTGGCGCAGTGGGCGACCACTGGTGCGTCATGCTCGGCGGGTTCGGCGTTTCGCAAAAGCGCTGAGGCAGCCGTGGTGGGCGTGCCGGCGACATCGAAGAGGTCTTTCCACGCGAAAGGAACGCCGTCGAGCGGGCCGGCGGGTTTACCGGCCTCGTAGCGCGCTTTTGCGGCCTTCGCCTCAGCCCGGGCGCGTTCGGGCGATACGGTGATGAAGATCGACGCGTCTTTGGCGGCGTCGATGCGGCCCAGGCAGACTTCGGTCACTGCGACGGGGTCGGCGTCCCCGCTGACATAGGCGCGGGTGAGGGTGGCGGCCGAGAGATCAGCGGCCGCTGCGGGCGTGAGGGGCAATGGAAAGGCTCCGTGATTGTCCGCGCGGTTCGGTGGCTGGTTTGCTTTCAGGCATTGCCAGAAAAGCGCCAAGCCAGTGGGCGGGACGTTACGTGCCGTTCACCAGGTTCTCAAGCTTCGCCAGCGCCACTTCAGGATCCTCGCCATAGGCAATCTGGCCCTGAAAGTGTGCGTTCTCATCGAACAGGAGGACGTGGGCGGAGTGGTCGATCAGCTGAAAGCCGTTCTCATCTTCCGGATGGACTTTGTAGTAGATGCGATACTCGCGGACCGCCTCGTCGATGGCCTCCCGCGGGCCGGTGAGCCCGACAATGCGCGAGTCGAAGGCGTTGATGTACATGTCGAGCCGCTCGGCGGTGTCGTTCTTCGGATCGACGGAGATGAAGTAGACGCCGAGGTCCTCCGCCTTATCGCCGAGCCCTTCGAGGTAGTTGCTCATTTCGAACAATGTGGTGGGGCAGACGTCGGGGCAGAACGTGTAGCCGAAGAAGACGGCGTGGGGGCGGCCTTTCAGGTCGTCGTGGGTGACGGTGGCGCCAGAGGTGTCGGTCAGCGTGAAGGGGCCGCCGATATCAGCGATGAACTCTTCGGTTTTTGAGGTGGACTGTTCGGTGATGAGCAAAGCACCGGCAGCAGCACTGGCTGCGACGGCGGCGACGACAACAACGGCGATTTTCCCGGCACCCATCAAACGGCCTCCCGCACTGCCACCAATATATAGGTTTGATGCGGTGCGGCCCACGATTGTTTCATGTGCGCAGTGCCGCATTGGCGCCATGCTCGCCAGAATGTGTTGCGGCGCGTTGGCCGCCCGACTTGTAAATTTTTCCCGCTGCTCCTCATACAAACCGATGAGCTCGCTGACGAAAAATCCCTTTTCCATCGCCTGGTTGGCCGTTGTGTTGGTCGCTTTGATCGGGAGCACGTTTGCGGCCCAGCGGTGGGCTGGTGCCACCGGCACGCTGCCACTTGGGGTGTCGGACACGGTGTATGCGATCGCGGCCGATACGCCTGAGGTGCTGCGCATCGCGCCTGATGGGAGGATTGTTGCCTCCGCTAACATTCCGGAGCATCCGGCCAAGATTTGGTTCGTGGGCGGTGAGAAGGCGCGCGATGCCCGGGTTGTGGTGCTCGGGTTTCAATCGACGCGGCTCTGGTCGTTCAACGCGTCTGACCTTTCCGACATGACCGAGACCAAACTCGATATTCGCCCGATGCTGGTGGCGCCCTCGCCGGACCGCAGACACATTGCGATCGCGGAGACCGGCCCCGGCACTGTGATCTTGCTGGATGCGGCCACGCTGGAAGAGGTGGGTCGCGTTGACGGGCTTGTGGGTGCGCATGATTTGCGCTTCGGCCCGAACGGCGAGTTCTTGTTCGTCTCAACGCTCATTGAGGGCAGTCTCGCGGCGGTGCGCGTGTCGGACTTTACCGTCACCGACACCGTGGAGTTCGCCGACTTCGAGTATGGCGTCGATCACATGAGCCGTACGCCCGATGGGGAGCTGGGGTTTGTCGTCTCGCCAGTGCACCCGTTTATCGAGCCGGTCAGCCTGGGAGCCGACCTTTCGACGTTGCCGCGGGTGGAACTGCCGTCCCGTCCGTTCCGGGCGCTGGTCGGGCCGCGCGGCGAGAATGCGTGGATCTTGTCCCAGGAAGCGCCGGAGCTCTATCAGCTTGGGCTGCCCTCTGACGTAGCGCGCGAAACGCAGCTGTCGTCGAACACGATCAACCTGTCCGGCGTGCCTCGGACGCTGGCGCCTGAACCGTTTGCTGACACGAAGCTGGTCGCAACCTTTTCGGGGATTGAGCGCGTGGCGGCCGGGCGTGGTGCGCTGGAGCATTTGCCAACCGACAATCCTGTGCGGGTGATCCTGCCCATGGAAGGGGCGGCGTTGTCGCTGATGCTGCACGAGGACGGCACCTTGTCGCGCCAGCATGCGCACGCGGCATTGTCGCCCGAGCCGCTTGATGTGCCGCGCCTCTTTGCGGTGACGGCCGCCAACGATTTGGCGTTCTGCCACGGCTGACGTTTCGGGCTAGGCCGCGTTGCGTTGCGACAGGAGCGTGAAGAGGCCTGCCCCGACGACGAGGACTGCGCCGATGGCGACGTTGAGTTCGACCGCTTCGCCGAAGAAAATCACCGCCAGCACGGTGGCAAACACGAGCTGAAGGTAGCTGAAGGGCTGGACTATGTTGGCTTCGGCGAGGGTGTAGGCGCGGATGAGCGTGAAGTGCCCGGCGCCTGACGCGACGCATAGGACCGCCATTACGGCATAGTCTGTCGTTGCCATGGGCTCCCAGTTCCAAAGGCCGAGCGGGGTGAGGGCGATCATCCCAACAACCCCGGTCCAGAAGAATGATGTGGCGGCTTGGTCCGCGCCGGCGACGAAGCGGGTGAGCAGCGAGTAGCCGGCGAACACGAAGCAGCCCGCGACGGCGATGAGCGAGACGACGCTGAACACGCCAAAGCCTGGCTTTAAGATGATGAGAACGCCGAAGAAGCCGACCGCGATGGCGATCCAGCTGCGCCGGGACACGTGCTCGCCGAGGAATGGCCGAGCCAAGGCTGCGATCAGCAATGGGCAGGCGGCAAAGATCGCGTGGGTTTCGATAAGGCCCAGCAGGACGAACGACGTCACCATGATGCAGATTTGGGTGGCGAGGAGCAGGCCGCGGGCGATCTGCTGGACGGGATAGCGGGTGCGGATGGTGGCGCGGAGCCCGCCCATGTGCCGTGCGGCGAGGGCGGTGGCGAACAAGGCCATGAACCAGTAGCGGATCGCGGTGACCATGAAGACGTCGTACTGGGCCACCAGATACTTTGAGAGTGTGTCCTGGAACGCGAAGATGAGCATCGCGAGGCACATGAGACCGATCCCCGCCTGCTGGCCTGACAGGCGGGGCATCACCGGTGCTGATGTGCTCATCGGGTCGCTCGCAGCGCCTCCGTCTTGGCGAGGTCGACCTCGTAGGTGGTTGGATCCAACTCGACTCCATAGTTCTTGCGAGCGCTGTTGAGCGACACGTAGCCGTCGCGGACGTCGCGGGCGACGGCCTCTGGGGCGCGGTGGTGCGGGGCGCCGAAGCCGCCGCCGCCCGGGAGTTCCAGCGTTACGGTTTCGTTGGCGGGTAGCGGCACTCTGGTTTTGGCGCGCAAGGGGTTGCCGGTTTTGGTGTGGAGCGTGCCCACCGCGCCCGGCATGCCGCCTGCGATACCCTCGGCGGGGTTGTTCATACGGTCATAAAGGCCGGAGAAGAGGAACGGCCGGTCGCCGCGCACACCTAGGGTGAATGCTTGACCAAGCCCGCCGCGCCACTCGCCAGGCCCGCCGCTGTCGGCGAGAAGCTCGCGCTTTTCGATGTGGATGGGGACGAGCGCCTCAATCATCTCCGACTGGACGCCGGCAATGCCGGAGGGGAAGGCGGTGGCGGAAAGGCCGTCGCGGCCGTGGATCGCGCCCGCGCCTCCAGCGGCAAACCAGACATAGGCAAAGCGTCCGCCTTCAGGCCGGTCGCCATACACCTGGCTGTCCCAGAGCGCATCGAAGCTCGCGGCCATGACGTTCTGCGGCAGGATTTTGGAGAGCGCGCCGAACACGACCGAGGGCAGGAAGTGGCCCACCAGATGGCGGCCGCCGACGGGGCTCGGGTGTTCGCAGTTGACGATGCAGCCCTTGGGCGCGGTCACCGTGACCGGGCGGAACGAGCCGTCATTGTTCGGAATGTCTGGCGAGATCGCGCACTTGATGCCGTAGGTGGTGTAGGCGGCGGTGTAGTTGAGCGCGACGTTGATGCCGCGGTCGATGGCGGGCGAGGTACCAGCGTAGTCGACGGTGAGCTGGTCGCCTGTGATGATGACGTTGGCGGCGAGCGTGATGGGCTCGTCAAAACCGTCCGTCGTCATGGTGAAGGGGTACTCGCCGTCCGGGAGCGCGGCGATCCGCTCGCGCATGGCGGCTTCGGAGCGGGAGACGATGGCCTCGGAGACCTCCTCGATATCGTCGAGCCCGAACTCGTCGAGGAAGGAGAGCAGTTGCTTGGCGCCGACTTCGTTGCCGACCACCTGGCTGTGCAGGTCGCCGAGCACCTCTTCGGTGGCGCGCACGTTGGCGGTCAGCATCGCGTAGAGCGTTTTGTTGGGCTTGCCCGCCTCGTAGAGTTTGAGGATCGGGATTTGGAGGCCTTCTTCGTAGATCTCGCGGCTATCGGCGGAAAGGCCGCGGCCGCCGATATCGAGGGCGTGGCAGCAGTTGGCGAAGAAGGCGACGCAGCGACCCGCTTTGAAGACCGGCGTGAAGATGGTGATGTCGTTGAGTTGGCTTGCCGTTTTCCAAGGGTCGTTGGTGATGATCACATCGCCTTCGGCGAGTGTGTCGACCGGGAATTCGGCCAGCACGTGACCCATGGAGGTCGCCATGGAGTTGATGTGGCCGGGCGTGCCGGTGACGGCTTGGGCGACCATGCGGCCGGAGCGATCGAACACGCCAGCGGACAAGTCGCCGGCTTCGCGCACGATGGACGTGAAGGAGGTGCGCATGAGCGCGGCGGCCTGCTCATTCACGGTCGCGATGAGCCGGTTCCAAATCACTTCCAGCTGCAGTTGATCGAGCGCCATGGGCGGTCTCCGATGTTAGTTCGATGGTTCGCCCACGAGTTCCAGAAGTGCGCATGCCGGCGGGTTTAGAGAATGCGCGAAACTGTAAGTCGGGTGCGGGCGAAGCCGAAAGATTGTCATCTCAGTACGCGTTAGTTCGTGAGTTACCACGTCGCTAGCGGACCAGTCGAACCGTGCGAGATCCCGGAAATCGAGGCCGCGCTGTTCGAGCGTCCACTGTCGCTTTTCTTCGTCCCATTCGAGCTCCATCGCGCCGTTAGCGCAGGTTGACGATGAGGTTGGCGTGGGCGTCCACCCGCGCTTTGCCGGGGCCTGCGATCACCACCGTGCTTTCCCGCTCTTCGACGATGGCGGGGCCCTGGAAGGTGGCGCCCTCGCCGAGCGCGTAGCGGTCGTAGACCGGGACGTCGACCATGCTTGAGCCGACATAGATCCGTCGGCTGCCCTTTTGGGCGGTGGCGGCATCAGTGCCGGACACTGCGGCCTTGGGGAGAGAGAGGCCGGGGCGCGGGCCGGAGACGACGACGCGCCAGCTGATGACGTCGAGCTCCACGTTGCTGGGTGTTTGGCCGTAGATGGTGCGGTAGGCGTCCTCGAACGCGGCTTGGATCGCTGGGCGGTCGGCTTCGGTGAGCGTGCCAGAGGGGGCGGGGACACGAAGCTCGTAGCCTTGGCGGCGGTAGCGCACGTCCGCGCTGCGGGTGAAGGTGAGCGTTGATGGATCCGTCGCGCGGGACAGGATTTTGGCGCCGTCCGCCTCCATGGTCGACAGCGCAGCGTTCACCGCGTCCCAGTCCATGGCGTCGAGGCCGGCGGGCATGGTGCGCACAAAGTCAAACGAGAGCGGGGCGCTGAGGAGGCCGGCCGCGGACATGACGCCGGCGCCGAGCGGGTAGACGACGCTGGGTGAGCCGAGGATGGACGCGACGCCATAGGCGTGAACTGGCCCCGCACCGCCGAACGCGAATAGCGGCAGTTTGGCGACGTCCGTGCCGCGCTCCACGGCGTGAATGCGGGCGGCGGAGGCCATGTTCTCGTTGACGAGGCGATGGACGCCGTGGGCGGCGGCGAGCGTGTCGAGGCCGAGGGGCTTTGCGACAGTGGCGTCGACGGCTGCCGCGGCGGCTTCGGTATCGAGCGCCATGGTGCCGCCCAGGAAGTAGGTCGGGTCGAGGTAACCGAGCGTGAGGTCAGCGTCGGTGACGGTGGGTTGCGTGCCGCCTCGGCCGTAGCTGACCGGGCCAGGTTCTGCGCCGGCAGACTGCGGGCCGACGGCAAGCCGGCCCATGGCGTCGAGCGTGACGAGGCTGCCGCCGCCGGCGCCGATCTCGATCATCTCGATGACGGGCACTTTGACCGGCAGGCCGCTGCCCTTGGTGAAGCGGTATGTGCGGTCCACCTCGAAGTCTGGCGCGATCAGGGGCTCGCCGTCCAGGATGAGGCAGGCCTTGGCCGTTGTGCCGCCCATGTCGAAGGACAACAGGTTTTTCGCGCCGATGAGGTCGCCATAGGCGGCCGCCGCGAGCGCGCCCGCTGCCGGTCCCGATTCCACCAGGCGGATCGGTAGGGCGGTCGCCGTATCGATATCGCAGACGCCGCCTTGGCTTTGCATGACGTAGAGCGGACCCGAGAGGCCACGGTCCTGCAGCCGGCGTTCGAGGCGGTGCAGATAAACGTCCGCGATTTTTCGAACGTAGACGTTGCACAGTGTTGTGGAGGCGCGCTCGTACTCGCGGATTTCGGGGTTCACATCGCACGACAGCGATATGGCGACGCTGGGGAGCGCGGCGGCCAGGATTTCGCCGACGCGCCGCTCGTGCGCGTCGTTGCGGTAGGCGTGCAGGAGGCAGACGGCGATGGCCTCAACGCCCGCCGCCGCAAGCTGCGGGACCAGCGCGGCAACGCTCGCCTCGTCGAGCGGTAGATGGACGGAGCCGTCGGCCATAACGCGCTCGTCCACCTCGAAGCGCAGATGGCGCGGGGCGATGGGCGCGGGCCGCTCCATGCGCAAATCGTACATGTCGAAGCGGTGCTCGCGCGCGATCTCCACCGCGTCGCGAAAGCCCTTTGTGGTGACGAGCGCGGTTTTGGCGCCTTTGCGCTCAATCAGTGCGTTGGTGAAGAGGGTTGTGCCATGGACCAAGTGTGCGACTGCGCTGGCGTCCACATCGTTGGCGCTGAGAAGCTGATCGACACCGTCGACCACCGCGCGGTCGGGCTCGGTCGGGGTGGTGAGGACCTTGGCGATGGCAAAGTCCTGACCATCGTCGCTCACCATGACGAGGTCGGTGAAGGTGCCGCCGATATCCGAGCCGATGCGTCGCGCCATGTCGTGGTCTCCGAAGCCGCTAAGCCCTGCGCGGCTATGTCCATCCATGGCGAACAACATCGTCTGCCGTCAAAGCGAGCCGGCGTTTTTCGTGGCGCTGCATAGCGGCTTACCGCTAAGCGATGCCTCAAGCGCCTATGTGACACTCATCAGTGATGAGGGATTTTTATGTGCGGCATATGCGGTGAGATCCGCCTTGATGGCAGTGGTGCATCCGCTTCGACAGTCGAGAGAATGGCCAACGCGATGGCGCCGCGCGGACCTGATGGCGCCGGCGTTGTAGCGCAGGGTCGTGTGGCGTTCGGCCACCGGCGGCTTAAGATCATCGACCTGTCGGATGCCTCCTCGCAGCCGTTCGTGGACACGCACCTCGGCCTGACCATCGCGTTCAACGGCTGCATCTACAACTACAAAGAGCTACGCGCGGAGCTGGAGGAGGCCGGCTATAACTTCGCCTCCACCGGCGATACCGAGGTCATTTTGAAAGCCTGGCATTGCTGGGGCCCGGACGCCGTGCCGCGCTTGTTCGGCATGTTTGCGTTTGCGCTCCACAATCGCGAAACGGGCGAGACAGCGTTTGTGCGCGATCGTTTTGGCATCAAGCCGCTGTACCTCGCGCAGTCCGGCGGGACACTGCGGTTCGCCTCAACGGTTCAGGCGCTGATGAAGGCGCCTGACGTGGACCTTTCCATCGATCGCATCGCGCTGCACCACTACATGACGTGGCACGCCGTCGTGCCACCGCCGCGGACGATGTACGCGGGCATTCGCAAGTTGCCGCCGGCCACGATCAGGGTGCTGAGTGCGGACGGTAGCTTTTCCGATACCACCTATTGGGCGCCTGATTTTGCCCGCTCCCGCGAGGATGCGGAACGGCCGTTCGATGAATGGCGCGACATGGTGCTGGAGAGCCTGCGCACTGCGGTTCGCCGGCGCATGGTGGCCGATGTGCCGGTGGGCGTCCTGCTGTCGGGTGGTGTCGATAGCTCCGTGATCGTCGGGCTTTTGGCCGAGGAGGGGCAGCGTGATCTTGCGACCTACTCCATCGGGTTTGAGGAGGCGCACGGGGAGAAGGGCGACGAGTTCAAATACTCCGACCTGATCGCCGAGCACTATGCCACCAACCACCACCAGATTTTCATTCCGTCGAGCGAGATGTTTGAAAATCTGCCCCACGCCATCGCGGCGATGAGCGAGCCGATGGTGTCGTATGACAATATCGGCTTCTTCCTGCTGTCGCGGGAGGTGTCGAAGACCATCAAGGTGGTGCAGTCGGGGCAGGGGGCCGATGAGGTCTTTGCGGGCTATCATTGGTATCCGCCGCTGAAGGATTCCAACAACGCCAGCGCCGACTATGCGGCGGCGTTTTTTGATCGCACTCACGCTGCGCTCGCGGGCCATCTTGCACCGGAATACCTTGCGGATCGGGACGAAAGCCTTGCGTTTGTTGAGGATCATTTCAGCGCCCCCGGCGCGGACGATGCCGTGGATAAGGCACTGCGGCTCGACACCAACGTGATGCTGGTGGACGACCCGGTGAAGCGGGTGGACAACATGACGATGGCCTGGGGGCTGGAGGCGCGCGTGCCGTTCCTCGACCATGAGTTGGTGGAGCTTGCCGCCCGCATCCCGGCCGAGCACAAGCTGGCGCATGGCGGCAAAGGCGT
>CAKZYH010000439.1 GCA_937884725.1 uncultured Paracoccaceae bacterium | reverse complement strand
GCATCGCGCAGGGCCTGGAGGCCGTCGGCGACGCGGATGGCGGGGCCGGGATCATCCTGCGCGACCACCACGGCGGCGGCCCCTGCCCGCTTAGCATCGGGCACGAAGGTGTGGCCGTCCATGCGGACCCCCGGAAAGGCGAAGAAAACCTCGCCCGGCTGGAGCGTTCGCGTGTCGATGGAGAGGCCCGTGACGGGGGTGGCGGGGTCGGCCGCGATGAGGGTGCCGCCCGCGGCGTCTGCGAGCGCGCCGAGGGTCCAAAGCGGGCTGGTCATAGGGCGGCGATGGCGGCCTGTGCCACGGCTTTGTCGTTGAATGGGTGGGTGACGCCTGCCACGGTTTGACCCTCCTCATGGCCTTTGCCGGCGATCACCAGAGCGTCGCCGTCACGCAACTCTGAGATGGCATACTCAATCGCTTCAGCCCTGTCGCCGATCTCAATGCCGCCCGGGGTTGCGGCCATGATGGCGGCCCGAATTTTTGCCGGATCTTCCGAGCGCGGGTTGTCGTCGGTGACGATGACGAGGTCGGCGATGGCGGCGGCGGCCTCGCCCATGAGCGGGCGTTTGCCGGGGTCGCGGTCGCCGCCCGCGCCGATGACGACGATGAGCCGGCCTTTGACCGCCAGACGAACTGCGCCAAGCGCTGCGGTGACGGCGTCGGGCTTGTGGGCGTAGTCGACGAACACGGGGGCGCCGCGGGCGTTGCCGACGCGCTCCAAGCGGCCGGGGGCGCCGTTGAGGTTTGCAAGGGCGTTGATCGCGGTGGCTTCGGGGACGCCGGCGGCGATGGCAAGGGCAGCGGAGATGAGCGCATTGTCGGTTTGGAATGCGCCGACCAGGGGGAGCGTGATGTCGTAGCCGCTGGACTGGCCGGAGATGGCGAGCCGCGCGCCGACGGGGAGTGGCTCGCGCTCAGTAAGGCGCAGGAAATTGCCGTTGAATCCAACGGTGAGCGCGTCGGGGCGGCAAGCGAGGATCTGGTCGCCAAATGGGGTGTCGGGATCGACGATGGCGGGGCGGTCGGCCGGGAGGAGCGTATCGAACAGGCGGCGTTTGGCGGCGAAGTAGTCTTCGACCGTGGGGTGATAGTCCATGTGGTCACGGCCAAGATTGGTGAAGGCAGCGGCGGCGAAGGAGACGCCATCAAGGCGGCGCTGGTCGATGCCGTGGCTGGAGCATTCCATGGCGCAGTGGGTGACGCCGGCGGCGGCGAGATCGGCAAGGTTGTTGTGGAGCGCCACCGGGTCGGGGGTGGTGAGGCCGCCGGGGCGGTGTACGGCGCCTTCGATGCCGAGCGTGCCGATGCTGACGGCGGTATGGCCGGCGGCGGCGAAGATCTGGCGGGTGAATTCGGCGACCGAGGTTTTGCCGGCCGTGCCCGTGACGCCGACGATCACCTCCGGCGGCGGGCCGGCGAACCGGGCGGCGAGACGGGCGAGATCGCGGCGGGGGTCTGCGCTGCGAATGACGGGGATGTCCGCGGTGAGTGGGCGCTCATCGGTGAGGATGGCGATGGCGCCGCTCGCGAGCGCGTCGGGGACGAAGGCGCGGCCGTCCGTGGCGCTCCCGGCGAGGGCGGCGAAGATCAGGCCGGGAACCACCTTTCGGCTGTCGGCGGTGATGCCGGTGGCCTCCTGCGCGGCGGCGGGGCCTGTCAGGCCGTCAAAGTATTCGCCAAGCCGCAATGGGCCATCATTGCCCATCCTACCGCGTTCCGAGGTCGGCGAGTTGGCCTACCCCGTCGTCGAAATGGGGACGGACGGACAGCATCGGCGCGATCCGGCTGATGATGTTCGCAGTGGTGGGCGCCGCGTTCCACCCGGCCGTGGCGTACTGTTCGCCCTCGGCGGGTTGCGGCTCGTCGATCACCACCAGCGTCACGAACTGTGGGTCGTCCATGGGGAACGCGGCGAGGAAGCTGTTGAGGCGCTTGTCGTCAGCGTAGACGCCGCGGACGACTTTTTCCGCGGTGCCGGTTTTGCCGCCCACGCGATAGCCGGGGACGCGCGCTCTGCGGCCGGAGCCTTCGGCGGCGTTCAGCTTAAAAAGGTCACGGACCATGCCTGAGACGCGCGGAGAGATGACGCGGGTCGCAACATTCGCCATTTCCGCTTCGCTGCGGGGGTAAAAGGTGGGCGGAGCGATGGTCCCGCCGTTCAGCACCGCGGCGCCTGCGACGGCGGCGTGCATGGGCGTGACGGACATGCCGTGGCCGAAAGAGACGGTGGCAACCGTGATTTTTGGCCAGCGCTGCGGGACCAGCGGGCGGGCACCTTCGGGGAGTTCGCTCGGCATTTTCGCCATCATGCCGAGGCGCTTCAGGTAGGCGCGCTGGCGCTCCTGGCCGACGAGCATCGCAAGGCGAGCGGTGCCGATGTTGGACGAATATTTGAATACCTCTTGGACAGTGAGGATGCGGTTTTTGGCGTGAAAATCGCTGATTTTGTGCTTGCCGATGACGAGGGGCGTGCGGGCATCGACGCGGTCGTTGAGGTTCGCGACGCCCGAATCGAGCGCCATGGCGAGCGTGAAGGTTTTCATGATCGAGCCAAGCTCGAACACGCCCGTCATGGCGCGGTTCATGCGCTTTTCGTCCAGCGACTGGGCGGGCTGGTTGGGGTCGTAGTCGGGCAGCGAGCTCATCGCCACCACTTCCATGGTCTTGGCGTTCAGGACGATGCCCACGGCCGCCTTGGCCTGGTAGCGCTCTTTGGCACGCAGGAGTTCATCGCGCACGGCGTGTTGCACGCGCAGGTCGATGGTGAGTTCCACCGGGGCCATGGACTGGCCTTTGCGGGCAAGGCCAAGGGACTGGAGGGCTTTGAGGCCCTGTCCATCGATGGTCTTTTCAAGGCCGGCGATGCCAGCGTTGTCGATGTTCACGTGGCCGACGATGTGGCCAACGGACGAGCCGCCGGGGTAGAAGCGGCGGGTTTCAGAGAGAAAGCCGAGGCCGGGGATGCCAAGGTCGTGCACGCGCTCGCGCTGGGCGGCGCTGATCTCGCGCTTGAGCCAGGTGAAGCCGCGGTCGGAGGAGAGGTCGCGGCGCAGGCTACGCGGGTCGAACTCGGGAAGCACCGTTGTCAGCTTTTCGACCGCCTCATCCACATCCAGGATGTTGCGCGGCTCGGCGTAGAGGGACGCGCGGACGAGATCTGTGGCCAGCACCTCGCCGTTGCGGTCGATGATGTCTGGGCGAGCGGCCTGGATCTCGTCCAGCGGCGAGGCGGCGGGACCAGCGACCGCAGCGGCGGGGGTCAGCCCAAGCGTGACGAGGCGCGTGCCGAGGACGCCATAGATGGCGACGCACACTAAGATGATGAGGATGATCCGGCCCCGCGCGCCGTCGTCGTGGGGGGTATCGGTCATTCGCTCACCTCCTCGCGTTTGGCGCGCACGGCCGTCACGAGACGGCCGGCGGTCACAATTTGCTCGGCGCCGATGGGCGCCAGATCGAGAACATCGGCGTGCCGCTCCACCAAGTCCTGCAGACGGACAGGATGGTCGAGCGCACTCCACTCGGCGCGAAGCTCGCTGATTCTTTGCCGTTCGGCGGCAATCTTTCGATTGAGTTCACCGATTGCTTTCGCGTCGCGCTCCGCATCCTTTTTGAGGATGAAGACGCCGGCGCCTGTTCCAACCGCCACAACGGCGCAGGTGAGAGCAACGGCAATGCGGGCTTTGCGGGCTGACATTTAGGCGAACCCCTTGAGGCGGATGGGTTTGACAAAGTCGGTGAGGTCGAAGGGTTGGGCGGGCGCTGCGGTGCGGGTGGCGGCGCGCAGCTTGGCGGAACGGGCACGCGGGTTTTGCGCCACCTCGTCGTCGGCGGCGGTGGCGGCGCCTTTGCCGATGGGGGCGAAGGTGGGGGCCGGGCCGTCAGGAATGGGGGCGTGGCGCGAACCGGTGGCGGTGCGGCTGCGGGCGGTGAGGAAGCGCTTTACGATGCGGTCTTCCAGGCTGTGGAAGGCGACGACCACGAGGCGGCCGCCTTCGCGCAGCAGGTTTTCCGCCGCGGCGAGGGCTTTTGCGAGTTCGCCGAGCTCGTCGTTCACGAAGATGCGCAGCGCTTGGAAGGTGCGGGTGGCGGGGTGAATCCCGTCGCCGCCGCGAAGGACACTGGAGCACAGGTCCGCGAGCTGTTTCGTGGTCTTGAATGGGCGGTCAGCGACGATAGCGCGGGCGATGGCGCCGGCTTTGCGCTCTTCGCCAAGGGTGCGCAGGATGTGGGCGATGTCGCCCATATCGGCGCGGTTGACGATGTCGGCCGCGGAGGGGCCCTCCCCCTCGCCGCCCATGCGCATATCGAGCGGGCCGTCGTGGCGAAAGGAAAATCCGCGATCGGCCTCATCGAGCTGGAAGGATGAGACGCCGATATCGAGGACGACACCGTCGACCCTGCTGTGGCCGAGGGCGCGGGCGTGATGGTCAAGGGTGCTGAAGCGGCCGGGCACGAACTGGAGGTCTTTATAATCAGCGGCGAGGGCTGCGGCGCGTGGGGCGGCATCAGGGTCGCGGTCGATGGCGACGACGCTGGCGCTAGCTTGCAGGATGGCACGGCTGTAACCGCCGGCGCCGAAGGTGCCGTCGATGATCGTTTCGCCGGGTTTTGGGGCGAGCGCGGCCATCACCTCGCGCAGCATAACGGGGGCATGGCCGGCCGGTGGGGCGCTATCCCATGAGATTCCAGCCATCAGCCTGAAACCACTTCCGCAGAGCGGCCAGTGAGGCGGGCGTAGGCGGTTTTCTTCGCCTCCTCCCGGTGGACGGCGTAGCGGGACGGCTCCCAGATTTGAAACTTGTGGCGCAGGCCCACGAGGAGGGCCGAGTTGGTGATGCCGGTGTGCTCGCGAAATGTCTCGGGCAGGATGACACGGCCCTCTGCGTCCATGCGCAGGGTATCGGATTCGCCATAGAAGGCCGCGGCGAGAAGGTCGTATTCCGCGGTCATGCCGTCAACTCCCTCCAATTGTTTACCAATTTCGGTAAGGAGCGCGTTACCGCCAGCGTCGATCGTGGCGTTGGATGGGGAGGGAAAGCAGTAGACGCCTTCGTATCCGTCCCTGGCGAGGACTTGGCGAAACTGGGCTGGGATGGAGACCCGACCCTTGGCGTCGACCTTGTTGGTGAAATGCGAGACGAAACCATGCACGCGCGGTCCCTCATCGCCCGGGCGAAAATACCCTCAATCAGCCGCCTCAGGATGGCTTATGGGATATCATGGGTTTTTATGGTCGTCAACGTTTGGATTACCATAATTTAGGCGTGCCAAAGCGCACCTGCGACCGTGGCGCAGGCGGGAATGAGGTCGCTATGGGTGGGCGTGGGTTTGCAGCGGTTACCGCGCGGCCATGATGCGGCCGATCACGTTGAGGAGGATTTGCGCCGCGAGGATCGCAGTGGTTCCGGTGCGGTCATAGTCGGGCGCCACCTCGACCAGGTCGAGGCCAACGATAGTGCCGCGCTTCGCCAGGCCCGCCAAAAACTCCAGCGCCTCATAGTAAAGAAAGCCGCCGTGGGACGGGGTGCCTGTGCCGGGCGCGATGGAGGGGTCGAAGCCGTCAATGTCGATGGTGAGGTAGTAGCGGGCGCCCTCCGGGATGCGGGCGAGGACGGCCTCGGTGCCAAGCGCACGGACCTGGCGGACGGACAAAATGTCGGAGCCCATGGCGCGGGCGGCCTCGTAGCCCTCGCGGGCGGTGGAGGAGACGTTGCGGATGCCAAACTGAGACAGGCCCGTGACGTGGTCGCACTCGGCGGCGCGGCGCATGACGTTGCCGTGGCCGAAGCGCACGCCCTGGCGCTCGTCCACAAAGTCGAGGTGGGCGTCGAGCTGGACAACGTGGATCGGGCCGTGGCCATCGAACGCGCGAATGCAGGGAATGGTGATGGAGTGGTCGCCGCCGATGGTGACCGGCAGCGCGCCTGCCGCGAGGATTGAGCGGACCGAGGCTTCGATGCGGTTCAGGCTTTCGATGGTGTCGGTGTGGACGATGTCAGCGTCGCCAAGGTCGACCATGCGCGTGTCGGCCAAGTAGGTGACGTCGTCCTCGTGGTCGTAGGCGCCGGCGTGGCCGAACGAGAATAGCGTTGAGGCTTCGCGCACGGCGCGCGGGCCAAAGCGGGCGCCGGAGCGCCACTGCGTGCCGGTGTCGAGCGGGGCGCCGAGGACCGCGACATCTGCCTCGCCCGGTTGCAGCGTGGTGACGTGGGGGGCTTTGCCGAACGTGCAGATGCCCACAAATGGGAGGTTGAGTCGGCCCTGATCGTAGGCGTTGGACATGATGTAGGGCCTCCGCGTTGAAGCTGAGATCGGTGCAAGAAGGCTGCCGCGGGGGCCGCTCAGCGCGCGGGGTTAACCCTCGGGATGGGCGCGCAGGCGGCCCGGACCGGGGCTGGGTTAACCGGAACGCGGGTGCGTTTGAGGCGGACCGCGCGGTCGT
>CAKZYH010000438.1 GCA_937884725.1 uncultured Paracoccaceae bacterium | reverse complement strand
TGTGCGGTTGCGTCGCGCGCGTCCCGCTTCGGGCTGTCGCCAGCGTGGGGCATGCCTGAACGCCAAAGCGACCAGGTGACCTGAAGACCTTGGGCCTCTCGTTTGGCAGACAAAACCGCCAAACACCCTTGCTGTCGCCCGCCGGCTTGGCTCTTGCCGGCCCAAACAAAAGACCCGCCGCGCGTGGGTGGGGCATCCCGCCGACGGCGGGAAAACCTTTCGGATATCTCCAAAAGGCTCTTCATGGCGTCCCCCACGACATCGAGGGGGTGGGCGCGTCTTCCGTCCGCAGCCAATACAACGCGCGCTGCCGGGTCGTCCCACTCCGGAAGGGTTTTGGGCAGGGGCCGTCACTCCCCGCACACAACACCACCCGAGCCGCGAGCGGCAGGACGCGGACGGCGCGCCTGTCCCAAACTCCCTCGCGACGCCATGGAGGGTAATGGGGTTTGGGGTGGTGGGGATAAGTTTTGCGGGCGGTGCGGAAGGGGGCTCGGACCTCACCAACGAACAGAGGCCCGCCTGTCCATCGGAGCCGGTCGTCGCTGATGGATGCCCTGTGCCATCCGGAGCGCCCGCACAAGGGACGCTAAAGCTCTTCGCCCTTGTGCACGCACTCCGGACGGCTCTTTCCGGGCATCAGCGACGACCGGCTCCGACGAACAGGCTACCGGGGGAGCCTGTACGCGAGAGCGGGGCGCGGAAGAGATTGGGGTAGTGGTGTGTGGTGACAGTCGACGTTGGGGCGGTTGCCACGGGGGTTGGCGGGGGCGCCGGCGGGGATTAGGCGCGGCCGGTGATGGTTTGGGTGATGATGCGCATCACCAACTCCGGGGCCTCCAGCTGAGGGAAATGGCCGACGCCGGGGAGGAGATGGCGGGCCATTTCCGGCGGGGCGGCAAGGCACTGGCTGAACGGGAGCGCATAGTCCTGGTCGCCCCAGATCAGCGTGATCGGGAACGGTTGGGCCGCGAGCTTGGTGAGGGGGAGCGTGCCCTGGCCGTCGCCGCGGGTGATCTTCTTCACCACCGCCTGATGGGACGCGTGGAGGACGTCCTCCTGGCGCGCCTTGGCGGTCTCGGCGACGAGGTTGTCCGGGAGCGGTTTGGCGGGGCCGAAGAAGGTCTCCATCACCGGGGCGATCTCGGCCTCTGTGCGGGCGGCCGCGAACCGGCGCAGAAGACGCGAGTTCATGGCCTCGCCAAAGCCTCCTGGAGCGAGGAGGATGAGGCGCTCCACAAGGTCGGGGCGCATGAGGCCGACAATGCTCGACACCGCGCCGCCCAAGGAGTGGCCGAGCAGCGTGGCGGTGGGGATTTTGAGCGCGTCGAGCGTGTCGATGACAGCCTTGGCACAGGCGCCGGCATCGGGCGGCTCGGGCCACGTAGCCGCCGCGCCGTGGCCCGGCAGATCAAGCGCGATGGTCCGGCGCATCTTGGCAAGCTCGGGCAGCATGTCGGTGTAGGCGGTGCGGTCGCCGCCAAAGCCGTGGATCGCCACAATCGGCGGACCTTTGCGACCCTTGGCGGTGTGGGGAAGGGGGATGAGATCAGCCATCACAGGTCGCCTTAAGAAATCGTTCACCAAGCCTGGTTACGGTTTGGCAACGATTTCTGGCAAGCCCGCGGAGGATGCGATGGGGTTCGGCGGCACGATTTGTCGGTCTATGGGATCGGTGCTGACGCTGGCGGCAGGGGTCATGCTGGCGGCGATGGTGACAGCGGCGCCCGCGCAGGGACAGGCGGTGGAGATCACCGACCCCACCACGGGCCGCACGTTCAGCTACACGCCATCATTTGCGCCCAAGCCCAAGTTGGAGCGGCCGCAATACCGGTTTTTCGATGCCAACCAGAAGCGGTGGGTGACCTACCAGGCCTCGCGCGAAGAAATGTGGGAGCGGCACGAGGAAAAGTTCTCCCGCGCCGTGGTGCGGTTTCATACCGCCGAGCCCGCCGGGACCATCGTTGTCGATACGCTGGAGCGGTTTTTGTACGTCGTGAACGGCGATGGGACGGCGGTGCGCTTTGGGATCGGTGTGGCGCGGGACGGGTTCGGCTGGACGGGCGTGGAGCGGGTGACGCGCAAGGCGGAGTGGCCCGACTGGCGCCCGCCCGCCGAGATGCTGGAGCGCGAGCCGTGGCTGCCGGACTTCATGCCAGGCGGGCCGGAAAACCCCATGGGGGCGCGGGCGCTTTATCTGGGCTCGACGCTCTACCGCATCCACGGGACGCACCAGGACCGGTCCATTGGGTTTGCGGTGTCGTCCGGGTGCATTCGGATGCGCAATGAGGACGTGATCGAGCTTTATGAGCGCACGCGTGTCGGCACAGAGGTGTTGGTGCTGGGGCGGGACAGCGACCGGTCGGGGCTGATGGCGGCGTTGTCGGCGTTCTAAGCCCAGATCGCCATCCGCAGGCCCCGCGCGTCGCGGCTCGGTGGGTCGGGGAACGGCTCGGCGGTGCCGGCGGCGCAGCGCTGCGCGGCGAGCGCAATGGCGGCGGCGTCTACCAGGTCGACGAGCGGCAAACCAGCCGGGCGGTTTTCGAACAGCGCGGACGGAAGGCCGTGGGCTGTGAGGAGCGCGATCCTTGAGGCGAGCTGCTGGGTGGCAGGGACGCCGCTGGCGGCTTTGGGGTCGGCCATGGGGCGCTCGCCGTTGAGGCGCCAGAAGGCGAGTTC
>CAKZYH010000437.1 GCA_937884725.1 uncultured Paracoccaceae bacterium | reverse complement strand
CGGCGTTCACATCTCGCCAATCCTTGATGCACACTTTGCGCTGATGGAACTCTATGAACGTCCCTTTGACCTTCCCCCCGATATCCGGGCCATTGCGAACTGGAGTTTTCCACCTTTGAATGGACGAAGGAGGAAGACCCATGAAGCGGAAGCGTTTCACAGAAGAACAGATTATTGGCGTGCTGAAAGAGAGCGAAGCGGGTGCAAAGACGGACGAGATTTGTCGGCGTCACGGTATCAGCTCTGCCACGTTCTATAGCTGGCGTAAGAAGTACGGTGGCATTGAAGCTGTCGATGCCAAGAGGCTGCGAGCGTTAGAAGCAGAGATTGCCAAGCTGAAGCGGATCGTTGCAGACCAGATGTTGGACATGTCCGCGATGAAGGACCTGCTTCAAAAACATTGGTAGGCCCATGGCGAAGCGAAGAGCTGTGGGCTTTCTGATGGCCGAGCACGGGTTAAGCGAGCGGCGCGCGTGCCGGATCGTGGGTCTTGCGCGGTCGGTGCAACAATACCGACCTCTGCCCAAGGACGACGAAGCCGCCGTCAAACGCATGAAGGAACTGGCGTCTGAGAACCGACGCTACGGCTATCTACGCCTGCATGCCATGTTGCGACGCGAAGGCTTAGTCGTGAACCACAAGCGCACCTACCGGCTCTACACCGAGCAAGGCTTGCAGGTTCGGACCAAGAAGCGCCGCAAGTTGCCCAGACGCGACCGTGTTGCGCCGCAGGTACCTGAGAAGCCAATGCAGAGGTGGTCTTTGGACTTTGTCAGCGACCAGTTGGCCGACTGCCGTCGGTTCCGCGTGCTGAACATCGTCGATGATCATAGCAGGTACTGCCCCGGTCAGATTATCGATGTGTCGATCCCCGGAGCGCGTGTGGCACGCTTCCTAGACGACCTGGCGCAGCGCGTTGGCTTGCCAGAAGAGATCATCCTAGACAACGGTCCCGAAGGCACAAGTAAGGCCATGTTCGATTGGTCAGAGCGAACGGGTGTGCGCCTGCGCTTCATCGAGCCGGGCAAGCCCGTGCAAAACGCGTTCGTGGAGAGTTTCAATGGCAAATTCCGAGATGAATGCCTGAACCTCCACTGGTTCCGATCCCTCTACCACGCCCACGAAGAGATCAACCGATGGCGGAATCACTACAATACCAAGCGCCCGCATTCGGCGCTCGGATACCTATCCCCAACAGAGTTCCTGATGAAAACCACCGCGACAGCGCCTGAGACTCTTGCGGTCTCCACGCTGCCGCTCAAAACTGAAACCAAACCGGAAGATTCCAGATCAAACAGGCCCTAATGCTGGGGGAAGGTCAGCTAAACGACGATTGCCTTCTAAAACTATGTTGCCTTCGCGGAGCACAATCAGCGGCTCGAATTCTATCCAACCGTTTGTGAGTATTGAGGTCACAATCTCGTTCAGATCGGCCACAGGACGCAAAAATGCTATGGCCTCTTCTGTGTCCTTGAACTGCTGTCCAGCGGCACGCGGATTCTGAGGGTCCAGATTG
>CAKZYH010000436.1 GCA_937884725.1 uncultured Paracoccaceae bacterium | reverse complement strand
GGAAGATCATCTTGTTTGCGCAGGACTCTTGCCGGAAATCTGATCGTCACACGCTTCATCCATATCTGCGGTGCCGAACCCCGAGCGTCTTGAAAACAGACGAGGCTGTTGAATAAGTCGGGCGCGGCACGCTTGTTGCCGATCGCTCATTTGTTGACCTGCCAGCTTCTTATGTTGCCGACCGGCGGATCGCTCCTTGTTGGAGCCGCCGGGTGGTTCATGTGGCCAGCATCTCCGTTCTCGGGCCCCGTGCGGGGATAAGCTTCGTCATTCGCTTCAAATTCTGCGCCGTCGCAGCGAGGATAAACTGCTCGTCGGCGCCGCGTAGGCCACGGAGCCGGAGGCGGTGGAGGCCATCGTTGTGCTTTACGCAGGCGAAGAGCCGCTCGACACGCTTGCGCAGCCGAAGTGAACCCGCGAACGCCTCGGTGGATTGGCGGGCCTGAACCTTCACCCGAACATCGTGATGGAGTGATCGGCTAATCGCTCGCGTCGAGCTCATAGTGCAGCGCGTCTTGATCGGGCATCCCTTGCAGTCGCTGGCACGGCTTCGGTAGGCGGTCGTGCCGCTGCGTCGGGCTTCGCCACTGGCGTCTCCGACACGCCGCAATGTCTTGCCTTCAGGGCATAGATAACGGTCGCCCTCTTTGTCGTACTCGAAGTCGGCATGGGTCATCCGTCCAGCCGTCTGATGCGTGCGGTCGATAACAGGAACATGCGCCTCGATCCCACGCTCTTCGACCCACGCCAGGAACGGGCCCGACCCATAAGCCTTGTCCGCGGTGAGAACCTGCGGGACCGTGTCATGCCGCACCCGCAGTCGGTCGATCATCCGGCGTGCGGCTTCGGGCTCGTCGGCAAAGCGCTCGGGCGCCGCCTGGACGCCCAGCACCACACCCGATTCCGTGTCGATGAGCGCATTCATACCGTAGGCGAAGCGCGCCTTGCCGTGCTTCCGGCTCAACGCCGCCGCCGGGTCGGTCAGTGATACACGCTTGGCCGCCGAACGGCGCACGCCTTCCAGGTCTGGGCTCGCCTGATCGAGATAGGCCAGATACTCGCGCACGGCGCGCGAGGCCTGATCCGCGCTGGGAAGTTCGGTGATAGACGCGACACAGCGATCCTGAGCCGCCGATGCCCGCATGTGACTGCCGTCGACCGCCACGTGCGCGGGGCTCGCGATGCCCGCCGACAGGCATTGTTCGACGGTCATCTCGAACACGGTCCGCATCAGGTCGCTCTCCCGGAAACGCCCATGTCGGTTCTTTGTGAATGTCGAGTGGTCGGGGACCTTGCCGGTCAGATCCAGCCTGCAGAACCAGCGATACGCAAGGTTCAGGTCGACCTCTTCGCAGAGCCGCCGCTCAGAGCGAATGCCGAACAGGTAACCGATGATCAGCATCCGGACCATCAGCTCGGGGTCGATGGAGGGCCGCCCGGTGGTGCTGTAGTGCGAGGCCATGTGACGACGCACGAAGCTCAGATCGAGGACCGCATCGACCCGGCGCAAGAGGTGATTAGCCGGAACGCGGTCCTCCAGATTGAACTCGTAGAAGAGCGATGCGTGCTCCATCTGCTGGCCCATCATCGCGCTGCTCCGCGTTCGCCTCACTCGAAGGGCATCGATTCAGATGGGCTCTTTCTGCGCTATGAATGCGCGCTGTTTTTCAACAGCCTCAGACGTTTTCGGGGCCCATTGGATGAGCCAGGATCGGCAATGCCGGCGCGCTGTGTACCCACC
>CAKZYH010000435.1 GCA_937884725.1 uncultured Paracoccaceae bacterium | reverse complement strand
TTCAGCCAGCGCTTGCGCCGCTTGTAGTGCTTCACCTGCTTGAACGATTTCCGCCCTTCGCCGCCGACGCCGAGGTAAAACTCCTTCACGTCGTCATTCTCGCGCAGGCGCTTGGCATCGCCGTCCATCACGATGCGCCCCGATTCCAGAATGTATCCGTAAGTGGCGTACTTCAGCGCCACGTTGGTGTTCTGCTCGGCGAGAAGAATAGACACGCCCTCTTTGTCGTTGATCTCGCGGACAATTTCGAAAATCTGTTCCACCAGTTGCGGCGCCAGCCCCATGGACGGCTCGTCGAGCAAGATCATCTTCGGCTTGCTCATCAGCGCGCGGCCGATGGCGCACATCTGCTGTTCACCGCCCGACGTGTAGCCGGCCTGGCTGCCGCGCCGCTCCTTCAGGCGCGGGAAATACTGATACACCTTGTCGAGCTCGTCTTTGATGGCGCCCCAACCGTCTTTGCGGGTGTAAGCGCCGGTGAGGAGGTTTTCCTCAACCGAGCGGAGCCAGAAACAGTGACGACACTACATCACCTGGATGCAGCCGCGGGTTACCAGCGCGTTGGGGCTCATCGCCTCCACCTGCTCGCCTTCGAAGGTGATCGCGCCCTTGGTCACGTCGCCCCGTTCCGCCCGCAACAGGTTGGAGATCGCTTTGAGCGTCGTGGTTTTGCCGGCGCCATTGGCGCCGAGCAGAGCCACAATCCCGCCCCGCGGCACCTGCAGAGACACCCCCTTCAGCACCAAAATCACGTGGTCGTAGATCACCTCGATGTTGGCCACATCGAGGATCGGGGCTCCGGCGGGGGTGTCGGCGGTCGCTTCAACAGACATGGACGGGTCGAACCTCATTCTTGGCCCCGCGACCCTAGCGCATCGCCGGGCGCGTTTGAATGAATGAGTTGGAAAAGATTGCAGGCCAAGCGCTCTCAACAAAGCGACGACAACCGACTGTCTGAACCACCATTCTGTGCGCCTCAGGCCGCCGCCTTCTCCTCGCTCACGGATGCGATGAAGTCGCCGATGGCTGTCATGGTACGGTCGGTTTGCGCGCTGACCCCGCTTGCCACTGCGTCGAGCCGCTCTGTTGTTGCGATCGCCTTGGCGATGCGTTCGCCCAACGCATGGATCTCACTTTGGGCATCTTGGCTGACTTGGCGGGCGGCCACGATGGTGCCCTCCAGCGACACCGTCTCTGCCGCCTGACGTTCCACAGCGTCGGTGATCGCCGTCGCGTCTTCTTGCAGCTGCGCAGTGGCATCGGAGATTGCCTGCATCTGGCCGGAGACGATCTGCGTGGACGCAACGATCGATGCGACCTGTGTGTTGATCGTCTCTGCCGCCTCGGCGCTGCGATCGGCGAGGCCTTTGACCTCCGCGGCGACCACAGCGAAGCCTTTACCAGCCTCGCCCGCGCGCGCGGCTTCTATGGTCGCGTTCAACGCAAGTAAGTTGGTCTGCGATGCTACGCCTTGGATGACATCCAACACCTTTGTCGTTTGTGCCGCCATATCAGCCAGCTTTTGCAATGACGCAACGCAAGTGGCGCTGTCCTCCGTCACCCCGGAGATACGCCGTTGCACGTTCGCGTTGGTATCGCGGATATGCCCGGTGGCGGCGATGAGCTGCGTTCGGGCTTCTTCGGCTCGATCCATTTGCGCGCCGACGTCTGCGCTGGCCGCAGCCGCTGCCCGGCTGCCATCTTCGCAAGCGTCCGCCGCACTTTGTAGCGCTTCAGTGACGTCTGTCAGTTGGCCAATCTCACTTCTCACCAGCACCAGCGCATCATCAGACTGCTGCCGGAACGAGACGATCCGAGCCGCGACAGCCTGCTGCCGCTCTGCCTCTCTGGTGTGCCTCTCCTTTAGGCCCTTGACGGCATCGGCGACCCTTCGCTGCGCTTCCACTTCTGACTGTGTCGTCCTACGCACCAGTGTCTCAAGTTGCTTGGTCAGTGGGATCAAGAAGCCCGCTTGTAGCAGCACAATGCCAGCATGGATGAAGACGCGCGTATAATCCGAGCCGTCGGGAAATAGGCAGTGAGGCGCTACGACATTGAGGCTGAGGTGGTGGATTGCCGCCGTTGCGGTGCTCGTAAAGAAGACGCGAAAGTCGCTCCAGCCTGCTAGAATGCCAATGGCAACAAAGACATACATGTGCAAATCGATCTGGTAGACCGAACCCGTCGCAGCAGCGATCACTAGACCGGTTTGAAGCACAGTAGCAGCCGACAGTCCGTGCCGTGACACCGCGTCGGTGCCGCGACTTTTAAGCAACCAAGCCGAACAACCTGCAATCAGCAAAGACATGCCAGACAGCAGCAACGCAAAGCCCAAAGGCTGGCCGAACATTGTGCAAAGCGCTAGCACTATCGGAGGGTGTACGAGCTGCATTTTGACCAGAAGCCGGCCAAATCTGGCCCGCGACGCTGCGAGGCCATCGCTGTCTGCGCCGACCGTAAGGTCTTCTTCAGCGCTGTCGCCACGTAACACTTCAGCTGCTCCCGGTACCAAACTCCGATCCCTGGGGGCATAGAAGAATTCGCTTTTTCCAAGCTAGCCAAAGCCCAGCGACAGCGTTGTAAGCGAAATCGAATAATGGAATGCGGGGGAGCGAGCCGTGCCGGTGATAGCTTTGGGTGCGCTATACGCGTTTTGCGTGGGGTTAGCTGGTGCCGTCTACGCGAAAGCGCCTGCAGCGGAGGCTTTTTTCATTTGGTGCGCAGCGATCCTTTCCCAGTCTTAGGGTTAGCCGGTCGCCCGCCAAACAGAATGCCGCGTTAAAGTTGCTCAACAAAACAGGTCGGCGCGTTCCCGCACCGCCCTGTTTTGTTGAGGCGAGGAAATGGCTAGCGCGTGTCCCACTCGACCTGATCCAGATCGAGCGGAGCGGACACGCGCCAGATTTCAGCGCTTCGCGCTTTAGCCTGACACTGCGCAGGCCACTTCACGCTCCGGCCAAGGGGCGTTGGCTTCCGTGTAGGCGTCTGCGGCGGTCTCAAGCATCGGGCGGACGCGGTCCACCATCGGGCTGAACCAATCGGACACCTGCTCCCAGGTCTCACCGTTCCACTGCTGGACGTAGACGTCGCCCTGCCCGGCGTGGTCGTCGCACGACAGCTGCACCGGCTGCATGAAGCCCTCAAGGCCCGCTTCAGCAATGCGCTCAGCGGTGATGTTGAGCGCCTCCAAGCCAGCGCGCACATCAGCCGGTGTGACGTTGGCGTTGCCGGTCATTTCCTGCGCGGTCCGGATCGCTTCGACCATCAGGAACGAGTTCATGACACCACGGTTGTAGAGGTTCTCACCGACCTGCGAGCGCTCCTTAGCTTGGCTGAGGCCAGCGTCGTAGACGTGGGTGAGGATGTCCTGGATCGCCTGGTAGTCCTGACCGACGCCGTTGAAATTCATGGTCTTGTAGCCGGTGGCGCCGTCGCCCGCTGGCCGGGCATCGTTTTCACCGCCGGACCACCAAACGCCAATGAACTTGTCCATCGGGAAGCGGATTTTGGCAGCTTCGCGCACAGCTGTCGGGTTCATCGCACCCCAGCCCCACATAATCATATAGTCGGGGCGGTCGCGGCGCACGTTGAGCCACTGCGAGGACTGGTTCTGCATCTGGTCAAACGCGACCGGATACTGGGTCATCTCAAAGCCGTATTCTTCGGCAAGCGCCTCGAGCAGCGGGATCGGCTCACGGCCATAACCAGCGTCGAGGAAGATGTAACCGATCTTCTTGCCTGCCAGGTTCTCCAAGCCGCCTTCTTGCTCGCCGATATATTTCACGGCGGCGGAGGCACCGTCCCAGTAGCTAAGCGGTGGGTTGAACACCCACGGGAATGTCTCGCCGTCGGCAGCCGCAGACAGGCCGTAGGCCATGGACAGCAGCGGAACACCGTCAACGGAAGCCTTTGGGATCAGCTGTAGCGTGATGCCGGTGGAGTATGGGTTAAACACCAGCGGATCGCGACCCGCAAAGCTATCGTAGCACTCCACGCCCTTTTGCGTGTTGTAGCCGGTCTCGCACTCCTCGATGGCGATTTTCACGCCGCCGATGCCGCCGTCGCGCTCGTTCAGCATGGTGAGGTAGTCGCGCATGCCGTCGGCGATGGGGATGCCGGATCCGGCGAAGGGGCCGGTGCGGTAGGTGAGCAGCGGGATCAACAGCTCATCGGCAAAGGCCGGGACTATCGCTGTTGACATCATAGCCGCCGCCGTCACGGCGATCATGGTCTTTTTCATGGGGTCGTCGTCTCCCTCATTGGTTTTGTTAGCTTTCGCTAGCTCGAACCCTAGCCTGTGCAGGTTGGTGATGGCTAGAGCAGGCTTTGCCGCAAAACCCAGCAGAACCTTCCAAAATTCATTGGTTTCTCTGTCCGCTTTCCAGCGTTGAGTTCGCGCAAGATCTTATCGGCAGTGCGCAGGTGCTGGGCATGAACCCGACCTTCGCGAACGCCACCGTTAGGCAGCACCGCTTAGAACCCATTGAAGAGCCGGCGGCTTCGCTGTCATTCCGCCGGATCCCTTCAATCAGGAATCCCGATCCTCGCGATAGGATTTTTTCGATCACCAATGTGATCGTCCGCACAGTAGTTCTTATGAAGCAGTAGCACATTCAGTTCACCGAAACGTCGAACACGGATCAACACAATGAGCATTCTACCTGACGACGGCAGCATCATCGACGATGATTACGAGCCGAGTGAGACTGCAAACAACACGTCGGAAGAGTTAACAGCCGACGTATCGACTGAAGACGACACTACAACACACACCGCTAGCGACGACACCATCTCAGGCGGTGAGGGTTCCGATTACATCTATGGCGCCGACGGCGACGACATCATCATGTCCAGCTTTTCCATCGGCGACGACGGTTTTTGGTACTGACTGTTGTGACACCGTCCCCGCACCGGCTTTGCCGACAACCAGCGAGTAAAAAACAATGCCTCCATAGTTCCAGGGCGCGCGGCGCCCCGAAAACCCGCAAAATCCCTCAATAGGGGAACGGCCAGACCCGCAACTTCTGGCGCACCACAGACCACATGCGAGCGAGCCCGTGGGGCTCAGCAATCAAGATCCCGATGATCAGCGCACCGATGATGACAAAGTTCAGGTGCTCCACGGTCGCTGCATCAATGTCGAACCCAAGCGCACCGGGCACCGTGCGAATGATAATCGGAAGGATGAAGATAAATGCCGCCCCCATAAATGAGCCAGCCAACGATCCCAAACCACCCAGGATCACCATGAAAAGCACTTGGAAGGACAATCTGATCGAAAACGCGGAAGGTTCGGCCGCGCCGAGCCAGAAAAACACAAACATCGCCCCTGCCACGCCGCAGAGGAACGATGACACGGCAAACGCGGTCAGCTTGGCCACAAGGGGCCGCACGCCGATAAGCTCTGCGGCAATGTCCATATCGCGGATCATCATCCACTGCCGGCCTATTCGGCCTCGCAACAGATTGCCCACCAGCCAGGTTAAGAGCACGACAATCGCCAGCACCACAAAATAGCGCGTCAACGGCTCCGCTGTCGGTCCCGTGACGGCAATGCCCAGAACCTCGCGCGTCGGCACCTCGATGGCACCCGACGGATTGTAATTGTAGAGCCAGCCGATCCGGATGAAGCACCACTCCAGAAAGAACTGCGCCGCCAGCGTCGCCACGGCGAGGTAAAAGCCCTTAATTCTCAGCGATGGCAGGCCGAACAAAACGCCGATGCCGGCCGAGAAGAAGCCCGACAAGAGCACCCAAATGATGATGTTGGTGTCCGGAAAGTAGGTCGTCAGCTTGTAGCAGGCGTAGGCGCCGACCCCCATGAACGCGCCGGTCCCGAGCGACAGCTGACCGCAATAGCCCGTCAGCACGTTGAGCCCGATCGTCGCCAAGGCGAAAATCAGGAACGGGATCATGATCGTGTTCAGCATGAAGTCGCTGGCGAAGAACGGGATGACCACCGCCGCCGCCAAAGCGATCAGGAAGATGCCGATATAATCCTCGTTCACCGGGTATGCGGCCTGGTCGTCCGCATAGTTGGTCTTGAACTGGCCTGCCTCGCGATAGAACACGCGCA
>CAKZYH010000434.1 GCA_937884725.1 uncultured Paracoccaceae bacterium | reverse complement strand
ATCCCTTGTTTTGAAATATTCTCGAGCTCTCCGGTGATCTCAATGCCAGCATCGACAAGACTACGCGTCAATCCTCTGAGCCTCGCCTCACCTTCAGCGGTAAGTTTTCCATTCGATTCCACGTATCCGATCTCGACGCCGATACAGATGTCATCGGCAAAGCGAGAGATCTCCGGTCGTGCATTCAATGCTCTTTCAAAAGCGGTCTGTGCCCATCCTGGAGCGATAAAAAAACAGAGAAAGAAGAGCATACCGGAAATCGTCTTTAGAAAATTTGTCATGACAAAACCTCCATGCCAAAATTAAGACAAAATCATTTCCTGCGATACGATTCATTTCACAGTCCGCTTCTGTCGCAGATTTCATCACTTGCCATGCGTCGGCGCTTCTGGGAAGGGAAGTCGTACATCTCTTCGATGTAAGACATGCTCATGACGGGGTAACGCGGACAACAGCTCCAATCTAGCATCGACAGTAGTGGCGATTCAAAGCAGTAAAAGATCCGGGGCTAGCGGACAAAATTTTTGCATCCAGGTGCTGGGGTGCTGCACAAATACATCGCGGGCAGGCAAACCCACGCACCCGAACCGCCCGGAAAACGTGCTATCCGGCCACCTCGCTTGCGTAAGAGTTTTGCCGATTACCCATGATGTGTAAAGTCCACGAGTTGCCCACTGGTGGTGTAATGCAAGTTGCGCGAAAAGTGTGAACAGTCATACGCTGCACTGCATCCGAGGCGAAAGATGGGCGCAAGGCCGACGCCGATAGTACCCCGGAACTGCGCTCTCTTTACAGAAACTGCCCCATGCCTCGTGGCGTGCTCTCAGCTGAACATGGCCCCTACTTGTAAGCGACCTTCGCAGCCGATGGACCGACCAACGGATAGCTCTCGAACCGCGTGAAGCCCGCTTCGCGGCACCATGTCTCAAACTCGGCGCCAGTGAAGTCGAACGCGTTGCCGAACTCGAGGAGCATCGTCAACGACATGAAGAGCGCGTAGGTGTTTTCCCGGCGGTCGTCGTCGATGAAGGCCTCGATGGCCACGAACGCCCCGCCGTCGGGAAGCGCATCATAGGCCTTGGCGATGAGCGCCTTTTTCTTGTCGAGCGGCCAGTCGTGCAGGATCATCCCCATGGTGACCACATCGGCGGTGGGGATGGGCTCGGCGAAAAAGTCGATGGTCTTGGCTTCGATGCGGTCCGACAGCCCCGCTTCCGCAATCTTGGTGCGCGCGATGTCCGTCACCAGGGCGAGATCGTAAGTGGCGCAGCGCATGTGCGGATGGCGGGCCGCAACTTGGCGGGACAACAGCGCGTCAGCGCCGCCGATGTCGACGAGGGTCGTGTAACGCTCAAACGGAAACTTGTCCGCAAACGTCATGAAATTGGCGAGCGACGAGCCGGTCATGGCGTCCATAAACGCCCTCAGCCGGTCGGGCTCAGCGTAAAGGGTCTCGAAGAACGGTGTCCCGCCAGCCTTAGTTTCGTTCTGCGCCGTCGCGGTTTGCATCGCCTCGGTGAGGTCCGCCCAGAACCGATAGTTGCGCTTTTCCCAAAGCTCCAGGATGCCACCCAGATAGTTGGGCTGAGCGCGATCCAAAAACGCGGCGGTTTCGGGCGTGTTGCTATAGACGGCGTCTGGTCCGACCCCGTCGCGGGCGAGGAGGTTCACCGAAACCAAACAGTCCAGCCAATCCATCGCCGGCCGCTCATGCAGTCTGTAAGCGGCGGTGATTTCGGCAAGGGACATGGGCCCTTCGGCAAGGCGGCTGTAGAGCCCTAGCCCCACCGCTGACAGGAGCGCCTTGGAGACGCCGTAGCCGGAGCCGATGGCCATGATGTGGTCGGGCGAGAGCGACATGGCACGTCCTATGGTCGGTGTGACTTATGGGGGTGCACAAACCCTAGCAAACCACCTGAGACGGTTCACTCCGCCGCCGCAGGTTCCGCCGCTTTGCGCCCTCGCAGATGCAGCGCGAAGATCACCACCCCAACGCCAAGCCCGGCGAGATCGCTGATCAGCCCCGGCTTAATCAGGCAGATCGCGGCCCCGATCAGGAAGAGCCGCTCCACGATGTTCAGCTTGGAGTTGATGTAGCCGATCATCCCGGCTGACAGGCACAACACGCCCGCCGTGGCCGTCACCAGCGTGAGCCCCACCTCGGTCCAGGCCCCGATCAGCAAGATCGACGGCCCGAACACAAACATGAACGGGATGATGTAGCCCGTTGCGCCAAGCTTCAGCGCGGTAAAGCCCGTATCCCACAAATTGCCCCGGCTGATGCCGTTGGCGGCAAAGACCGCCATCGCTACCGGCGGGGTGATCGCGGAGAGGATCGCAAAGTAGAGGACGAACATGTGCGCCGCCTCCACCATCACGCCAAGTTTCACCAGCGCCGGCACGAGGAGCGCTGTCTGCACGATGTAGGCCGGCGTCGTCGGCAGCCCCATGCCCAGAATGATCCCCGCAATCATCGTCAGGATCAGCGCCAGAACCAGTGAGTTTTGCGACAGGGCAATCACGACAGCGGTAAACTCGCCGCCAAGGTTGGTGAGCGTGATGCAGCCCACCACAATGCCAGCGCACGCACACGCAAGACCAACCGCGATGGAGTTGCGCGC
>CAKZYH010000433.1 GCA_937884725.1 uncultured Paracoccaceae bacterium | reverse complement strand
CTTGGGCCGCTTAACGCCAGCCGGCGTTGGTGATGGCGGTGTTGCACGCGGCGCTCGCGCTGGGCGAAGCCTTTAACAGGCACCGCAGAATGCGACCGCGCCCGGCCTCGGTCATCGGGCAAAGACGACGCACATCGGTGGCGCAGATGCGTTCAGCGTTCGCCTGCGCCTCCTGGCGGGCCTGCAACGAGGCGGTCACTCGGGTCAGCGCGGTCGAGCAGGAATTAGAGATCGCGCTGCGGCGCAAACAATCGCCAATGCCAAAGTTCGCCAGGGTCGCGGTCGAACAGTGCCTCTGAATGTCCTCACCGCAGCTTTGCGACAGGATGTCGATCGCATCGGCATAGCCAATGGTTTGCGCCTGCGCGGGCACAATCAAAAAAGTCATCGCGATGGCGATCGCCGAAAACAGCCGTCTCATTGTGATCCGTTCCCTTGGTTATGGCGCAGCCCGCCTTGGCCGCGCGTGTTGAACACAGCGATAGCAAATCCAACCAGCAGATGGCGCAGTTTGTATCCAACATGCCGGTTTTTGCTGGTGGCAATCGGTGGATCACGCGCCAACCCTTTCATCTCAGTCCGCGTAGCGTCTCAGTTTTTGTCTCGACTTGGCGAGGCAGGTAAAAGCACCAGTCAATTCATAACCAAGAGGTACTTGGCTCGACGCCTGCCGCTGACTTGCGTGAAACGCGCGAGAAGTTGGACAGCTGGGGACGATGCTAGAACGCGGATCAACCGCACGGAACCATCGGCGACGGCTTTACCGGCCAACCGTCCCGATGAAGCCCTGAAATGCTACGAACGGATAACCTGAAAAACAGCCCAGCCACGAGAGGCAGGACAAGCTACTCGCTTGCCTTTTCTACCAAGCAATCCCGGGACAACCTATGCGGGCTACTCATACGTTTGCTCAACGGAGCGCCTATAAGTAGCAGCAAGGTTCGTCATCATGTTTGGCAGGATTCCCCTCTGGATTAAAATGGGGCTCTTAACCGTTTCGTGTTTGATTGGTATGGCTCTCGCCGTAACTTGGTCCTCCATACACAATCTGAAATCTTATAACACTGAGGCGGTACTGGAAGAGCAGCAGTCAAATCTCAGAACTGCCGCATGGTTGCTCGACGAAATGGCCGATGGAGTCACCGTGTCGCGCGACCCTGATGGATCGACACGCCGCCTCACCGTGTCGTCCTGGCCAGAGTTAGCAGGTGCCAACAACGCCGATCACTCCTTTATTGACACGATCGGCACGATCACAGGCCAAACCGCGACCATCTTTGCATTTGACGACACCACGCAGGACTACGTGCGTCGCACCACAAATATCATTAAACCCAATGGTGAGCGCGCTGTTGGGACACCGCTCGGTCGTGCCAGTACAGCCTTTGCCCCCATCGACAACGGTGATGTTTTTCTGGGTCAAGCCATCATTCTGGGCAAAGCGTACGACACACTGTATGTGCCTATTTTTAGCGATAACCCGGCCGTTCCACGCAACTCCGCCGGTGTTGCCGGCATTTTGTATGTGGGAATTGACGCCGCCGAAAGCGCCAGCCGCGCGGCAAGTTCTCTGTCAGATCTTATCATCACCAATGCGGTGCTCATCACACTCTTTGCATCAATCACCGCGACCGTGTGTTTCTTTGCACTGCGGCCAATTCGAGCCCTTGCACAAGACATTACGGCGATTTCTGACGGACACCCCGTATCAGTAAAGGTCACGCGCAGCGACGAGATTGGGGCAATACAAACGGCCCTTAGTCGTCTGGCAGCCGTTGCCGAACTGGCCTTTGCCAAAGCTCAAATTCTGGATCGTTCGACCGAGCCCGTACTGACAATCTGTGACGGCCCGAACCCTTCCGTCCTGTACGCCAACCCAGCGGCCAATGCGTTCTTTAAAACGATCGGGGTCATCCCCCAGGATGCTTCTATCGAAAACGCCAAGTTGGACAGCGTTCTGCCGATCGAGAATGGCCTGCGCCAGGTTTTATCAGATCGTGCAGCACTTCCGGGACGCGCTGTCGTTTCAGTGGAAGGGGAAAAACTTCGCGTAAACGCGTCTGGTATGGTCCGCCAAGATGGCAGCGACAACGGTATTTGTTTGATGATCACGTCGCTGACTCATCAAGAGCATACAGCGCAACAATTCGAAAGCGATGTCGCGCAATTGCTCCTGGAGTTCAACGATACACTTGGGCATTTGCGTCAAAGGACTGAACAGTTATCAAAAACAGCAAGCGAGGGTGCCCTCGACAGCAACCAAGCCGCAGACGTCTCAGCTGAATCGGCAGATGCGATTCAGACCGTCGCAGCAGCAGTGGAACAGTTGAATGCCTCCTTCAGCGAGGTCGCCTCTCAAATCAACAGTAACGTTGACGCCGCGCGCGATGCAGCATCGTCCACACGAGATGCAACACAAGCAGCCAGAGCGTTGGAAGTCGCAGGCGAGCGCATTTCCGCTGTTGTGAACCTCATCAGCGACGTGGCAGGGCAGACCAACCTGCTCGCGCTCAATGCAACGATCGAAGCCAGCCGTGCTGGTGATGCTGGGCGGGGCTTTGCTGTTGTCGCCAGCGAAGTCAAAGGGCTCGCTGAACGCGCCGCTAAAGCAGCCGACGAAATCAAAACGGAAGTCGACCAAGTGAATGATGCTGGCCGCGCCCTCCTCAACCTGATGGAGAGTGTCGATGACACCATCAGCCGCTTCGACTCAGTCAGCGCAATGGTTGCCGGAACGGTTGAACAACAACAATCCACCACCCACCAAATCACCAGCACCATTCACGGCGTGGCGACTAGTGCACTGCGCGTCCAAGAGCTCGCCCGAAGTGTTCGTGATACGAACCAATCCACTGGCGACGAGATTGAACACGTTGCGGAAATGTCGGTCCAGCTCAACAAAAACTCGACAGAGCTCGGCACCCGTGCGGACAAATTCCTGAACTTTATCCGTGAGGCAGCTTAGATCGTCCACGGACAAACAAACGCGCGTTTAGTCCATCAATTGAGCGTGCCATGATGAGGGCAACCGCGTCTGATCAAACGCTGCGTGTCCGACGTCAGAATTGATGGATCGCCAGCAGCCTTCTCCTGCACGCGGTCGATG
>CAKZYH010000432.1 GCA_937884725.1 uncultured Paracoccaceae bacterium | reverse complement strand
CCGCCGATGAACTCGCCCTTCACGTAGAGCTGCGGGATGGTGGGCCAGTTGGAATAGTCTTTGATGCCTTGGCGCACGTCGTCGTCTGAGAGGACGTTTACCGAGCCGTACTCGACGCCCAGATAATCAAGGATTTGGACCACCTGGCCGGAGAAGCCGCACTGCGGGAAGTTGGGTGTGCCCTTCATGAACAGGAGCACGTCGGTGGATTTCACCGCTTCGTCGATTCTGGTGTGCGTTTCGTCCATCGCATGTCCTCCCAGGGAAATTTGAGTGTCACGGCACGCAATGTAGGTGCCGCGGAGCGCCGCAACAGTGGTGTGTCAGAGGTCTATCAGTCCGGGGCGGAGGTTTGGAGGGCTAATGCGTGCAACTCGCCGCCCATGCGGCCCTGGAGCGCGTCGTAGACCATTTTGTGTTGTTTGACGCGGGTTTGACCGCGGAAGGCCTCTGATACGACAGTGGCGGCGTAGTGGTCGCCGTCGCCGGCAAGATCGCGCACTTCCACGGTGGCGTCAGGAAATGCGGCTCGCAGCATTTGCTCGATTTCGGTGCGCTCCATAGCCATCGCCAAACACTCCTTAGAGGCCCATTAGCGTGGGCAAATAGGTCTCGTGCGCGGAACGCAACGCCCCCAAGGGTACACTGAATGCGCCGGTGATCGTCAATTCGTCTCCGCCGGTGCGGCCAAGGGGCGCGAAACCGATGCCGGCCGCGATGGCGGCTTGCACGAGCGCGTCGGCCGATGTGGTGGCGAGGATGTAGCGGGCCTGGTCCTCGGCGAAGAGGCAAATGTGCGAGCCGCCGGGCACGTCGACCTCAGCGCCGACGCCTGATGCCATCGCCATTTCGGCAAGCGCGACACCGAGGCCGCCGGAGGAGACATCGTGGCAGGCGCTCACCACGCCGTTTTCGATGGCAGTGCGGACGAAGTCGCCGTGGGCGCGTTCGCGCTGAAGATCGACGGGGGGTGGCGGGCCGGTGCGGCGGCCTTTGATGACGTCGAGGTAGAGCGATTGGCCGATGTGTTCGCCGTGGCCGCCGATGAGGAAGAGTTCGGCGTTTTCGGGCCAGGCCATGGTGACGCGTTTGTCGATGTCGGCGAGGCGGCCGACGCCCCCGATGGCTGGGGTCGGCAGGATCGCTGCGCCGTCGGTCTCGTTGTACAGTGACACGTTGCCGGACACGACGGGGAAGTCGAGCGCGCGGGCCGCCTCGCCGATGCCGCGGACGCAGCCGGCGAATTGGCCCATGATCTCGGGGCGGCGGGCGGAGCCGAAGTTGAGGTTGTCGGTGAGAGCGAGCGGTTCGGCGCCGACGGCGGTGAGGTTGCGCCAGACTTCGGCGACGGCCTGTTTGCCGCCTTCGAAGGGGTCGGCGAAGCAGTAGCGGGGGCTCACATCGACGGTCATGGCGAGGGCGAGGGGGCCGGCGCCGATGCGCACCACCGCGGCATCGCCGCCGGGGCCGGCTGCGACGTTGCCGGAAATGACGTGGTCGTACTGCTCCCACACCCAGCGGCGGGATGAACCGTTGGGGCTTGCAAGGAGGGTGAGGAGGGTGCGTGCGAGATCGCTCGGCGGGGTGAGATCGTCGTTGCTGAGGGGCGCGTAGGCGGTGCCTTCCTCGAATGGGCGTTGGTATTCCGGGGCCTCGTCGCCGAGCTGTTTGATGGGAAGGTCGGCTTCGCTGACGCCGTTGTGGACGACGCGGAAGCGCAGATCGTCGGTGGTTTCGCCGACGATGGCGAATTCCAGCTCCCATTTGTGGAAGATGGCCTGCGCGGTCTCCCAATGGTCGGGGTCGAGCACCATGAGCATGCGCTCTTGGCTTTCCGACAGCATCATCTCGTAGGCGGTCATGGCCTGTTCGCGCACCGGGACCGCGTCGAGGTTGAGGAGGATGCCAAGGTTGCCCTTGGCGCCCATTTCGACGGCGGATGAGGTGAGGCCGGCAGCGCCCATGTCTTGGATCGCGATGACCGCGCCGGTTTGCATGAGTTCCAGGCACGCTTCGAGGAGGCGCTTGCCGGAGAAGGGGTCGCCGACCTGGACGGTGGAGCGTTCGCTCTCGTCCTCTGAGGAGAAAGTGTCGGAGGCCATGGTGGCGCCGCCGACGCCGTCCCGGCCGGTCTTGGAGCCGAGATAGACGATGGGGCGGCCGACCCCCTTGGCTTTGGACAGGAAGATGCTGTCTTGCCGGGCAATGCCGACCGCCATCGCGTTGACCAGGCAGTTCCCGTTGTAGGCGGGGGCGAACTCCACTTCGCCGCCGACGGTGGGGACGCCAAACGCGTTGCCGTAGCCGCCGATGCCGCCGACGACGCCCGACAGGAGGTGGCGCGTTTTGGGGTGGTCGGGCGCGCCAAAACGCAGGGCGTTGAGGGTTGCGATGGGGCGGGCGCCCATGGTGAAGACATCGCGCAGGATGCCGCCGACGCCGGTCGCCGCGCCCTGGTAGGGCTCGATGAAGCTCGGGTGGTTGTGGCTTTCCATTTTGAAGACCACGGCGAGCGGGGTGCCATTGGCATCGGCGCCGATATCGACGACGCCAGCGTTTTCGCCAGGGCCGTGGATGACGTGTTCGCCGGTGGTGGGCAGGGTGCGCAGGTGCACCTTTGACGACTTGTACGAGCAGTGCTCGTTCCACATGGCCGACACGATGCCGAGCTCGGTGATCGAGGGGGCGCGGCCGATGAGGTCGCAGAAGCGGTCATACTCGTCGGGCGTCAGGCCGTGGGCGGCGACCATGTCTGCCGTGATGTTGGCCGATTGGACAGGCGTGAATGTGGAGTGCTTGCCGGACGTTGGGGTCGGTTCGCTCATGTGGGTTGGGCCATGGGCCGATGGTCTCCAGGATGCTGATGGAAACGCTGCCCCGCCGGGCGACTGATTGCACGGCTATGGACGCTAAGGCACAACGTCAAGCGGGACAGTAGAGGGCGGCGCGCGATGGCGGCAACTGCGCACACAATCCGGCTTGTGTTGGTGACGTTGGCAGCTTTGGTGGTGTTGTCGGCCGCGGCGCTGGCCCAGGATCCTCGCGCGTTGATCAGCGGTTCGTCCGATGCCGGGGCGGCGACAACCGCCGTGCCGAGTACGGCTGAGGCGCTCGCGGCCTTGGAGGCGGCTGGGGCGACCGTTGTGATCGTGCCGCAGGAGACGGTGGCGCCTGCTGTGACGGATGCTGCGGCGCAGCCTGATGCGGTGGGCCAGGTGGCGCAATTGCGCGAACGGCTTGGCCCGGTTCTGATGGCCGCGCCGGCGCTGCCTGGTGGCTTGGTGACCGCGATGCGGGTTGCCGGCGATGACAGCCTCAGCTGGCTTTGGGCCGCTCTCGCACTCACCCTGCTGGGCCTTGGGGTGGGGACCGCGGCGTACTTGGCGCTGACGCACCTGACGCTGAAGGTGCGCGCTGCGCTGCTGCCGCCGGAGGTCGACACGCGAGGCATCCATATTGCGTACGCATTCAGCTACATCGTCACGGCGTGGCTCTCCTCTGCGGGACTGCTGATTGCCGGCACGCTGGCTGTCATCCTGGTGGAGCCCTCGCGGGTGCCCGAGCAGGTGACGGCGATGATGGTGCTGCGCGCGGTAGCATCGTTCATGGCGTTTCGCGGGGTGGTGCTCGCGGTGATCAACGGGACGGGGGAAGGTAGGCTCGCCCCGTTCGACAAGCCGCTCGCCAAAGCGCTTCAGACACAGCTTCTGGTGTCGTTTTTCATTACCAACACTGCGGCCTGGATTTGCTTTTGGTCGGCGCGCTTTCCCCTGCCTGAAGACGCGCACAAGTTCATGCTGCTCGTTGCTGCGACCGCCAGCGCGGGGCTGTTTTTGGCGATCCTCCTGTATCACCGCCGCGCGCTGACGGCCTCGTTCTTTGGGCGCGGGCGTTCGGTTGGGGGACTGCCGCCAAGGCCGCCCGGGGCGGGAGCGCGCCTGGCGGGGCTGTTGTGGCCGGTGGCGGCGACGGCTTACTTCGTGATCGCTTGGGGCGCCAATGTCCGGTCTATATTGACGTTTAGTGCGCCGCTGATTGGCCCGGTCGCCGCGCCGATCCTTGCGTTTGTGGCGGCGCTGGCGGTGACCGGTGTATTTTTGTTTGTGTTCGACACACGCATTCGGCGCGGCCTGACCAATGACGGCTGGACTGAGCTTTACGAAAAGTCCGCCTACGCCGCCGGTGGGATTGTCTGGTTCATGGCGCTTGCGGGCCTTTGGGGGCTCTATGGCACCCAGTACGGCGACGATGTGCAGCGCGGCGTTCTGCTTCTCGTCACGCTGCTGTTGTCGTGGGCGGGTTGGCGGGCGGTGAATATCGCCATTGACCAGCGTCTTGCCGAAGAAATCCCCGCTGTCGGGGCTGACCAGGCGGAGGGTGAGGGGTTTGGACCTGGCCAGTCGCGCATCGCGACGCTTCTGCCGATCGCACGAAAGGTGGCGTTTTTCTTCATCGCGATGGTCGTGCTGATGAGCGTCTTGGCTAGCTTGGGCGTCAACGTCGCGCCGCTCTTCGCGGGCGCTGGCGTGCTGGGTCTTGCGGTGGGGTTTGGCGCGCAGGCGCTGATCCGGGATGTGTTTTCGGGCGCGTTCTTCCTGCTCGACGATGCGTTCCGCAAGGGCGAGTACATCGACGTGGGCGGCACGGCGGGGATGGTGGAGAAAATCTCCGTCCGGTCGTTTCAGCTGCGCCACCATGAGGGGCCGCTGCACACTCTGCCGTTTGGCGAGATCAAGCAGCTCACGAACTTTTCTCGCGACTGGGTAATCATGAAGCTGCCGATCCGGCTGACCTACGACACCGACATCGAGAAGGTGCGCAAGCTGGTGAAGAAGGTGGGGGTGGCGATGGCGGCGGACCCGGACATCGGCCATTATTTCCTGGAGCCGCCGAAGAGCCAGGGTGTGGTGCAGATGGAAGACTCAGCGATGATCATCCGGGTCAAATTTATGACCAAGCCGGGCGATCAGTTTATGGTGCGCAAGCATGTCTTCCAGCGCATTCGCGACGCGTTTGTGGAGAACGATATTCACTTTGCCCACCGCGAGGTGACGGTGCGTGTCGCCGGCACTGACGATCCCGACACGCAGCGGGCGGCTGCAGCGGGTGGGGCGCATGCGGCTGAGTCGCGGCCGCTCCCTTCGGCCGGCGCGGCCTCGGAACTTGCTGGGCTTTGACGATGCGGATCGCCATGTGGTCGGGACCGCGGAACTTGTCGACGGCGATGATGCGCTCGTTTGGCGCCAGGGCCGACTGCAGCGTGATGGATGAGCCGTTTTTCGCTGCATACTTGGCGACCAGCGGGGTCGCGCATCCCATGCGCGAAGAGATTATCGCGCACCATGAGACCAACCCCGAGGCGGTGGCGGCGCAGTGCCTGGCTGCACCGGGGGATGCGGCTGAGATCTCGTACCAAAAGCACATGCCTCATCACATGCTCCCCGAGTTTCCGATGGATTGGACAAGTGCGGTGACGAACGCGTTTCTGATCCGCGATCCATTGCGGGTGGCGGCAAGCTATGAGGCGAAACGCGAGGCACCGACCAAGGCGGACCTCGGGGTCGAGCAGCAATTGGTGATGTTTGAGGAGGAGGCGGAGCGGCTTGGCCGCGCGCCTCCGGTGGTGGATGCCGCCGACATCAATGCCGATCCGAAGCGCACGCTGACCGCACTTTGCCGCGCGCTTGGGATCGCGTTTGATCCGGCGATGCTGTCGTGGCCTGCCGGGCCGCGGGAGACGGACGGGATCTGGGCCAAAGTCTGGTACGCTTCGGTCAACAAGAGCACAGGGTTTGATGCCGGGCCGGCGCGCGAGCCACCGCAGGCGAGCGATCATGCCAGGCGGGTTGCCGATGAGGTTATGCCAGCCTATCGGCGTTTGCGTGGCTTTGCGCTCTGACAAGATACAAGGAGAACTGGCGCTGTGAGCCTTCCAAGCCTGAACGATCTGCGTGCCGCGGCTGCGACTGTTTACAAGGTGATGCCGTCGACGCCGCAATATGTGTGGCCGCAACTGAACAGCGCGCTCGGCGCAAACGTTTGGGTCAAGCACGAGAATCACACGCCGACCGGTGCCTTTAAGGTGCGCGGCAGCCTGACCTTCATGAACTGGCTGAAGCGCAATCAGCCGGACACGCCGGGGATTGTGACCGCGACGCGGGGCAACCACGGGCAGGGCCAGGCGATGGCGGCGACGGCCAATGGCTTGGTGGCCAAGATCGTCGTGCCGCACGGGAACTCGGCGGAGAAGAACGCTGCGATGGCGGGGTTCGGGGGCACGCTGATCGAGTATGGGCACGATTTTGACGAGGCCAAGCACGAGGCGTTTCGCATTGCTGACAGCGAGGGGCTGACCTTCGTGCCGCCTTATCATCCGGCGATTGTCGCGGGCGTCGCGACGTACGCGATGGAGCTTTTTGAGGCGGTGCGCGAGCTGGATACGATCTATGTGCCCATCGGCTGCGGCTCGGGCATTTGCGGAATTATTGCTGCGAAAGAGGCCTTGGGGCGGGGCACCGAGGTGGTCGGGGTGGTCGCTGAGGGGGCAAACTATGCCGCGAAGTCCTTTGCGGCGGGCAAGTTGGTGAGCACCGACCGGGCCGACACGTTTGCCGATGGCATGGCCGTGCGGGAGGGTATCCCGGAAGCCTTCGCGGTCTACGGCCAGAAGGCGGCGCGCATCGTGGAGGTGAGCGATGATGAGATCGCGGAGGCCATGCGGCTTTTGTTTCGGACCACGCATAATGTAGCTGAAGGCGCTGGCGCTGCGCCGCTTGCCGCGCTGATGGCCGAGCGGGGGGCGATGGCTGGCAAGAGCGTTGGGGTGATTCTGTGCGGCCAAAATGTCGACACCGCGGTGTTTCAGGCGGTTCTGGCCGGAAAAACGCCCGCGACGGCGCGGATGGAGCCGGCGTAACCCACCAAGGTGTGGCGGATTTGCCACCAAAGGGCTGCGTGTTAACGTCCCCCTAAGCTTACGCACTCAACTTTCTGGTTTGGCGTTATCCACAGCTTTAGGGTGACGGCGTACGAGTTTACGTGCGTGGACAGGCCTTGGCATGACCTCAAAACTGGTAATCGCAATCTTCTGCGCGGTGGCGCTGGCAGGCTGCAGCGGAACGACGGGTGGGTTGACCTCGTTGATGTCCGCTAAGAAGGCGGACGAGAGCGCCAGCGGCGGCAGCCTTGAGACGGTTGAGGGCCATCGCAAGATCGGCAAGCCCTACAAAGTGGGCGGCCGCTGGTACACGCCGAAGGCTGACGAGGACTACAACAAGGTGGGTCGGGCCTCCTGGTATGGCCCCGGTTTCCACGGCAAAAAGACCGCCAATGGCGAGATTTTCGACCAAAACAGGCTGACTGCGGCTCACCCGACGCTGCCACTCCCGTCCTATGTGCGGGTGACCAACAAGTCGAACAATAAGTCAGTGGTTTTGCGGCTCAATGATCGCGGACCGTTTAGCCGCAACCGCATTATCGATGTGTCGAAGCGCGCTGCAAAGGATCTTGGGTTCAAGAACGCTGGGCACGCTAAGGTGCGGGTCGAGTATCTGGGGCCGGCGCCGAAGCGCGGCGGTGACCGCGAAACGCTGGCGGCGGCGAAGAAGTTCGGGACTAAGCCCAATACCGGCCGTGGCATTGGCAGGCTCATTCCGTCCTTCGGCGGGAAGAAGGACGAGGAACCGAACAGCGTTCAGGTGCGGCTTGCCTCCAACGAGCAAGAGCAGCCCAAGGAGCGGTCAGCGAAACGTAAGCGGCCAATCCCTGGCATTCCGCAGCGCGAAGAGGTTCTTGTTGCCGCGGCGCCCTCGGCTGGCGGTGCAGCCGCCTCTGCGGTGAGCGCATATCGGTCTGAAGCGCCAAAAGAGGAAGATCCGATCACGCCGCTGTTGCAGATGGCAGCTGCACAGGATGCTCCGGTGAGCGTGTCGCGATCGATGAGTGAAGAGGAACCTGAGCCGCAGCCACAGGCCGAACCTGTCAGCGAAGAGACCGTTGCCCAGTCCGGGCAGCGCGTTGGCGGG
>CAKZYH010000431.1 GCA_937884725.1 uncultured Paracoccaceae bacterium | reverse complement strand
GCCGATCCGCAAGTGATCGAGCGGGACGATGCCGGCGAGGACGAGGACGCTGTCACCGACATCGGCTCAAGCGATGCGCTGGATGAAATCAGCGACCGGCCAGCCCGCGCGCCGCGCCGAAACTACAAGATCCAAGAGGTCATTAAGCGCCGGCAAATCCTGCTGGTCCAGGTCGTGAAAGAAGAGCGCGGCACCAAGGGTGCGGCACTGACGACCTACCTGTCGCTCGCGGGCCGCTACTCGGTGCTGATGCCGAACTCGGGCAAGGGCGGGGGCGTGTCGCGAAAGGTGACGGATAATGCCGACCGCAAGCGGCTGAAAACGCTGGTGGCGGAGCTCGATATTCCGACCGGAATGTCGATCATCGTGCGCACCGCTGGGGCGTCTCGAACAAAGACCGAGATTAAGCGCGACTTTGAGTACCTGCTGCGGCTCTGGGAGAGCGTGCGTGAGCTGACGCTGAAGTCCGTGGCGCCGGAGCTGGTCTACGAGGAAGGCAACCTCGTCAAACGCTCGATCCGCGATCTCTACGATCGGGCGATCGAAGAGGTGCTGGTGTCGGGCGATGCGGCGTATCGTGAAGCGAAAGACTTCATGAAAATGCTGATGCCGAGCCACGCCAAAAACGTGAAGCAGTATCGCGAGCCAACGCCGATTTTCACCGCGTACGCTGTCGAAAACCAGCTGGACGCCATGTTCTCGCCGCAGGTGACGCTGCCCTCCCGCGGCTATATTGTGATTGATCCCACCGAGGCGTTGGTGGCCATCGACGTGAACTCCGGCAAGTCCACCAAGGAGGCCAACGTCGAGGAGACCGCGTACAAGACCAACTTGGAGGCGGCGGACGAGGTGGCACGGCAGCTGAGGCTACGCGATCTTGCGGGCCTCATCGTCATCGACTTCATCGACATGGACGATAAGCGGCACATCCGCGCGGTGGAAAAGCGGCTGAAGGATGCACTGAAGCTCGACCGTTCTCGCATCCAGGTGGGCCGGATCTCGCCCTTTGGGCTGATGGAGATGAGCCGGCAGCGCATGCGCCAGGGGATGGTCGAGACCTCGATGGTCAAGTGCCCGCACTGCGCTGGCATTGGCTATGTGCGCTCCACGCCGTCAGTGGCGCTCCACTGCCTGCGCAACTTGGAAGCGCAGCTTTTGAGCGGTGCGGACCGTCACGTGACGATCCGCACGTCATCTGCGGCAGCGCTTTACATCCTCAATCAGAAGCGCGGTCACCTGAAGGAGCTGGAAGAGCGCTTCATGCTGACCATCGGCGTCGATGCCGACGAGAGCTTGCCGCAAGGCCAGCTGATGGAGCTGGCGCGCGGTGAGCTGGTGGACCGTGACGGCGATGCGGAGTTGCCGACGGCGCAGTTGTCGCCCGATGCTGTGGTGCCGGACGATGAGCGCGACAGTGGCGATGATGGCGACGGGCAGGAGCGCTCGGGGCGTCGGCGTCGCGGGCGGCGGCGCAGGGGCGGCGAGAACGGGCGGCAACGCTCGGGCTGGGACGAGCCCATGGAGGCCGCGCCGGAGACGAAGTCCATGGACGGGCCTCAGCTCGACGAGGACGGCGAGATGGTCGCCTCGCGGCCCGACGGGGACGATGACGCAGGCAACGAGGGCGGTGGGCGGAACCGTCGGCGCAGGGGCCGCAGAGGCGGCCGGCGCCATCGTCGCGAAGAAGGCGAGGTTGAGGCCACAGAGGCGGCCGCGACCGAAGCTGGCGCACCCAATGACCTGAGTGCGTCGGACGATGCCGATCAGTCGGACGCTACTGCAGCCGCGGATGACAGCGGTGTTGCGGAGGCTGTGGCGGCTGCGACCACGGATGAGCCGGTTGAGAACGGTGCGGCGAGCGAAGCCGACGTCGTGGAAACCGAGGCTGCCGCCGCTGAGGGTACGTCTGACGACGTAGCGGACGATGCCCCTGAGGTTGTGGCTGAGAGCGCCGACAACGGCGCAGCAGCTCCCGCTGACGAGGCCGCTGACGAGCCAAAAGCCGAGGACAAGCCGGCTGAACCCGCGCGACCGCGCCGGGTGGGCTGGTGGCAGCGCCGGTCGTTCTTCTGAGGACGGCGGGCAGCGTCACATTGCCCGCTCAAGCCAAAGTGAGTGATCCGCGCGCCGTGCCGCTTTGCGCGGTGCACGGGCCGGGTTAGAGCCAGGACGAGGATGGGCTGGCACGAGCGCGTCCAGATGCATTTTTTGCCTTTGCGCGTCGGTGCTCGGTGCGGCTTGGGCAAGGTTTAAGGGAACGATCCATGCTCCGCGGTTTTGCATTCGCCCTCGCGCTCAGTCTCCCGCTGTCGGCCGGCGTGCCAGCGATGGCTGATCCTCAGCCGACGCGCGCCGAGCTAGAAGCTATCATCCTTGAGACGATCCTGGAGAACCCCGAGGTTCTGGAGCAGGCGTTTGCGCTGTTGCAGGAAAAGCGCCAGCAAGAGGCCGATGAGGCGCGTGTTGCCTCGATTGAGCAATATCGCGAGCAGCTGGTGGCCTCGCCCAACGATGCGGTGATCGGGAACCCGGACGGCGATGTGACGCTGGTGGAGTTTTTTGACTACAACTGCGGGTTCTGCGCGCGCGCGCTCAGCGATCTTTATGTGCTCCTGGAGGAGGACAAGGATCTGCGCGTGGTGCTGAAGGAGTTCCCGGTGCTTGGCCAGAACTCCATGGAAGCCGCAGCCGTCTCCATCGGCGTCGCGAAGAACCATCCTGAGGCTTACGAGGAGTTCCACCGGCGCCTGCTGAGCTATGAAGGCGCCGCAAATGGCGACAGTGCACTGGCCTTGGCGGGCGAGATGGGGCTCGACAGCGACGCGCTCGCCGCGGGTATGCGCTCCGATACGGTCCGCGAGGTGGTGGAGGGCGGCTATGAGCTTGCGCAAGCGCTCGGGCTGTCGGGTACGCCCTCCTACGTGATCGGCGACTCGGTAGAGTTTGGGGCCGTGGGCGTTGATGCGCTGCGTGCGGCCATCAACCAAGCGCGGTGCGGCGAGGACGCCTGCTAATAAGGCTTCTAAAGAACTGCGACAGACTGTTCATTCCGCCCGCGTGGTTCTACATCGGGTCTAACGGTCACGTGACTGACTGCGAGGCAGGAGGAAGTGCTGCGGGTTCACAATCCGCAGCCCAGACGACTATGGGACACCCCAAATTTGACGAGGATGCGCTGCGGGCACTCGCCACGCTGCTCCACGAAGCCGACTTGTCGGAGATTGAAATTGAAGACGGCGGTCAGCGCATTCGGGTGACCCGCGCCACTCACCCTGTTGTGGCAAGCGTTGCCGCTGCGCCGGCCGCTGTGGAGGCGCCCGCCCCTGTCGCGGCCCCGGCGACAGCTGCTCCGCCTGCGCGGGCGGAAGGGTCGGTTTTGTCGCCCATGGTCGGGACCGCCTACCGCGCGCCTGAGCCTGGCGCGAAGCCTTATGTCGAGGTGGGCGATAGCGTTGCTGCCGGCGCGGTGGTGATGATCGTCGAGGCCATGAAGACTATGAACCAGATCATTGCCGAGAAGGCTGGCGTGGTGACGGCGGTGTTTGTGGAAGACGGACAGCCGGTGGAGTTCAACGAACCTTTGTTGGCGATCAGCTGATGTTCCGGAAAGTGCTCATCGCGAACCGCGGTGAGATTGCGCTGCGCGTTCTACGGGCGTGCAAAGAGCTCGGCATTGAGACTGTAGCGGTGCACTCTACCGCCGACACTGACGCGATGCACGTGCGCCTGGCGGACGAATCGGTTTGCATCGGCCCGCCTGCCGCCGCTGAGAGCTACCTCAACATTCCCTCCATTGTGGCAGCCTGTGAGATTACGGGCGCCGATGCCGTGCATCCGGGCTACGGCTTTTTGTCGGAGAATGCGCGGTTCGCCGAGATTTTGGAGGCGCATCGGATCGCTTTCATTGGGCCGACGGCGGAACAGATTCGCGTGATGGGCGATAAGATCGAGGCGAAGCGCACGGCGAAGGCGCTTGGCTTGCCGGTCGTTCCGGGCTCGGACGGTGCGGTGACGAGCGTTCGGGAGATGACGGCCATCGCGGCAGAGCTTGGCTACCCGGTGCTCATCAAGGCGAGCGCCGGGGGCGGCGGTAAGGGCATGACGGTCGCCAAGAGCGAAGCCGAGCTGGTGGGCGCTGCTGCGCGGGCGAGGGCCGAGGCCAAGGCATCGTTCGGCAATGACGATGTGTATCTGGAGAAGTATCTGGATACGCCGCGGCACATTGAGATCCAGGTGCTGGGCGACGGGCGCGGCAACGCGGTTGCACTTGGCGAGCGGGACTGCTCGCTGCAACGCCGTCAGCAGAAGGTGTGGGAAGAGGAACGCTCGACAGCGCTCAACGAGGCAAAGAGACGGGCGATCTACGCGACCTGCGCCTCGGCGATGCAGAAGATGCGCTATCGCGGCGCGGGCACCATCGAGTTCTTGTACGACAACGGTGAGTTCTATTTCATCGAGATGAACACCCGGCTCCAGGTGGAGCATCCTGTGACCGAGATGATCACCCGGTTCGATTTGGTGCATGCGCAGCTGCGCATTGCTTCGGGCGGCGATATCGACATCGCGCAGGACGACATCCGCTATGAGGGGCACGCGATCGAGTGCCGGATTAACGCGGAGCATCCGGAGACCTTCATCCCCTCCCCCGGCACGATCACGCATTACCATCCGCCGGGCGGGCTCGGCGTTCGCGTCGACAGCGCGGTGTATCACGGCTATCGGATCCCGCCGTACTACGACAGCTTGATCGGTAAGCTGATCGTGCACGGCAACAACCGCGTGGAGTGCCTGATGCGGCTTCGGCGGGCACTGGACGAGTTTGTGGTGGACGGGGTCAATTCGACGCTGCCGCTGTTCCGCAAGCTCATTCATCATCCGGACATTGCCAACGGCACGTACGACATCCATTGGTTGGAGAACTACTTGTCGGCGGAGCGCGAAAAAGAGGCTTGATGAGCCAGCTGGACAACATTGTCCTGGAGATCACGCCGGAGGTGCTTCTGAAGGCTTATGCCTGCGGCATCTTCCCGATGGCCGAGGCCGCCGACGACCCAGGCCTGTTTTGGATCGAGCCGGAGCGGCGGGGCGTTCTTCCGCTCAACCAGTTCCATACCCCGAAGCGGCTTGCGCGTCTGGTGCGCCAGGATCGCTTCGAGGTACGGGTCGATACAGCATTCGATGAAACGCTAGCGGGTTGCGCGGAGCCGGCAGACGGGCGCGAACGAACCTGGATAAATGCGCGCATCCGCCAGCTTTACTACGGCCTTCACACCATGGGCCACGCGCACTCTGTGGAGACGTGGCTGAACGGGGAATTGGTGGGCGGGCTCTACGGAGTGCGGCTGCATGGTGCGTTTTTCGGCGAATCGATGTTCAGCACCGTGCGCGATGCGTCGAAGGTAGCGCTGGTCCACTTGGCGGCGCGGCTTTGTGCCGGCGGGTTTCGCCTGCTGGACGCGCAGTTCATCACCGACCATCTCAGCCAGTTCGGGGCGGTGGAAATCAGCCGTCGCAGCTATCAAAGCGAGCTGGAGGCTGCGCTCGCCACTGAGGCAACACTGAGCCGGGCGCCGCTGACCGGCGCGGCAGCCCTTGAGGCGCTTGCGGCCGCCAAGCGCGGCTAGAGCAACGTCAGTCTGATTGTGAACAGTCAGACTGACAGAAGATACTCTAAGATCTTAAGAGCGAGCCGTTGTCTTCGATCTGACTAGTCGCCAGTCAGATAAAAACGGCTCTACGGCTGCCTAGGAATGGGTCGCGTTGGGGGGAGTGCGCGCCAGCCGGGCGGGCGTTCGATCAGCCCCATGGGGTCGGTGGCGAACTCATCAGCCTGGAAATCGGCCGGCGGGGCGACGCTAGACGACAGTGCGCAGTCCTTCAGCCACACATCGTAGACTGCGTGTTCCACGGCATTGAGGCCTGGGCTCGCGGCGAACATCCAGCCGGTGAAGATGCGGCGAATGCGGCTGTCGAGGGTGATCTCGTCCACCTCGGCGAACACCATCGTGTTGGGCTCTTCTGTGGGCGGCTGGGTCTGGCAGGTGCGTGGTGTGACGCGAAGCGCGCCGAACTGCACGGTTTCGCCGATGTAAACGTCGAAGGAGATGATCCGCCCGGTGACCTTATCGAGGCCGGAAAACACCGCGATGGGGTTCTCGATTGGCTCGGCATGCGCGCTGCCGAGGCAGGCAGCAGCGAGCGCGAGTGAAAGCAAAGCCTTACGTAGCATGGTCCACCGCATGGGCTTCGACCCTGATCCGGACGTAGTCAGCGGTCCATCGGCCCGCACGATCCCGCAGCGAACGCTCCAGAAGCGATTCAGCAAACGACAACGCCTCATCGCGATCCCGGCCTGCCGCCGCGAACAAGGGCTCTCTGAAGGTTTGGATCCAGCCGCGTAGACCGGTGGGAAGCGGGGTCGGCCGCGGGATAAGGGCAATTCTCTCGACGACGAAGCCATGCTGCGAGAGGAGGTCGGAATACTCATCAGGCGTCGGGAAATACCAGGGGTGGGCCAAGGCTGGATCGACGCCGAAGCGTGCCGCCACGGCCTGCATGGCGGTGACGATGGCGGCGACATTTCCGTGCCCGCCGAACTCGGCGACGAACCGACCGCCCGGCTTTAGGGCTCGCTTCACGCCGGACACGACCGCGGGAGGGTCGCTCATCCAGTGGATGGCGGCGTTGCTGAAGACGGCGTCAAACTCGGTATCGAACAACAGGTCGCAGCCGTCCATGACGCGCGCATCGATCCCGCGTTCTGCGGCGGACGACACAAAACTCTCGCTGGCATCGACGCCGACGACGTGTGCGCCAACATCCATTAGGTCGCGGGTGAGCGTTCCGTCGCCGCAGCCAAGGTCGAGAATGCGCTCACCGGCACGCGGACTGAGCCACTCCATGACGCCCGCGCCGAGCGTCGGCACGAAGCCCGCGTTCGCCTGGTACACTTTCGGGCACCAAGCCTGCTCGGTTGTTTCGGTTGGCACTAAACGACCCATGCCACACCACTGCGAAGATCAGGCCGCGGGGTCAAGACGGCCAATGGCTGCGATCAGCTTATCCCGCCTTGAGAGCGCTTCGATGCGCTTTCGCCGCTGCTCTTCGATCACTTCGGCGTCAGCGTTGGCCAGGAACTTTTCATTGTTCAGACGGCCATCGATCTTGCCGATCTCCTTCTCCGTTTCGCCAAGGCCTTTGCGCAGCCGCGCGCGTTCTGCGGTGAGGTCCACGAGGCCTTCCAGCGGAATGCAAACGACGACCTCACCGACCACTGCCTGAGCAGCGTTGGGTGGCGCAACGTCGACCGCACGCACGGAGCTTGCCCGGGCAAGCCGGCGAATGGCGCCATCATGATTGGCGAGCCAGTTGGCGTGCTCGGCATCCGCACCGACGATTTGGAGTTCAGCCTCATCGCTCGCCTTCACGTTGGTCTCGGCGCGCACGGAGCGGACGGTGGCGATGAGATCGACCACAAAGTTGATCTCATCGGCCGCAGCAGCGTCGGCGAGCGGCGGCTGGGGCCAGCGCGAATGGATGAGCAGGGTTTCGCGTTCAATGCCGGAACGCTCCGCTGTCAGCGCCCAAAGCTCCTCCGTCACAAACGGCATGAACGGGTGCAGGAGCTTCAGAATGTCATCGATGACGGAGGCTGTGACGGCTCGGACTTCGGTTTTGGCAGCACCGTCCGGCCCGGTGAGCACCGGTTTGGCAAGCTCTAGGTACCAGTCGCAGAAGGTGTTCCATACGAAGCGATAGATCGCGGCCGCTGCATCGTTAAAGCGGTAGGCCTCGATCGCGCCGCGCACGTCGGCCTCCGCCCGCCCAGCTTCGGTCAGGATCCAGCGGGAGAGCGTTTGCTCGGCACTGCGCGGACGAAACGCAGGATCGATCCGACACTCGTTCATGTCGGCGAAACGCGTTGCGTTCCAGAGCTTTGTCGCGAAATTGCGATATCCCTGGACCCTGCTCTCTGCAATTTTGACATCGCGCCCTTGGGCGGCCATGGCGGCGAGAGTGAAGCGCAGCGCATCGG
>CAKZYH010000430.1 GCA_937884725.1 uncultured Paracoccaceae bacterium | reverse complement strand
TGGCCGCCGTTGGCGATGATGGCGTAGGCGCCAACCATGCGCTTGACGGTGGTTTCACCCGCGCCGAGCGACATGGGGAGGAAGAGGCCAAGGTCGTCGTAGATGCCGAAGCGTTTGGCGTATTCAGCAACGAGGGGCATGCCCATGTCTTTGGCCAGACGCACGGTCATGACGTTCCGCGAACGCTCAATGCCGGAGCGCAGCGTCGACGGGCCGTAGAACTTGCCGCCGTAGTTTTTGGGGCGCCAGACTTCGCGGCCGGCGACGATCTCGATGGGGGCATCGAGGACGATGGAGGCTGGCGTATAGCCGTTGTCGAGCGCGGCGGCGTAGACGAACGGTTTGAACGATGAGCCAGGCTGACGGCGAGCCTGCGTGGCGCGGTTGAACTCGGAGTTGTCGAACGAGAACCCGCCCTGTAGCGCCAGCACACGGCCGGTGTGGGGGTCCATGACCAAGATGGCGCCCATGATGACCGGGATTTGGCGCAGCTTGTAGCGGTCGCCCTCGCCGGTTTTCTCGACGAAGATGGCGTCGCCGGGCTGGACGATGTCCGACATGCGGCGGACAGAGCGGCGGCTGCCCTCAGGCGTGCGGCGTGCGCTGCGCCAGGACAAATCGGACATGGTGATCGAGCCGCGCTTGCGTTCGGTGGAGAGCGCGCCCCAGACGTCGCGGTCGGGCTTGAGACCGATCAGCGCTTCATTGTTGCTCACCGACAGGACAACGGCGACTTCCCACTCAGGCACGTCGGACAGGTCGTCGACCTCGCCGATTTTCGCGCCCCAGTCTTCACCCGCCGCGATCTCGAGGGTTTGTATGGGGCCGCGGTATCCGGTGCGCTGGGCGTCGATGGCAATGAGGCCGTCGAGCAGCGAGCGGCGGGCCATCTCCTGCATTTCAGGATCGAGCGAGGTTCGGACCGACAGGCCGCCACCGTAGAGCGCGTCCTCGCCATAAAGGTCAATGATCTCGCGGCGGACTTCCTCGGCGAAGTACTGCGAGGCGAATAAGAATTTGTTGCGCTTGCGCGGCTTCACTTCCAGCGGGGCGGCGGCGGCTTGGCGGCGTTCGGCTTCGGTGATGACGCCGTCCACGGCCATGCGCGACAGCACCCAGTTGCGCCGTTCGATAGCGCGTTCGGGGCGGCGGAAGGGGTGGTAGTTGTTAGGCGCTTTGGGGAGCGCGGCGAGGTAGGCCATTTCAGCCAGGCTCAGCTCGTGCACCGACTTGTCGAAATAGACGAGCGCGGCGGCGCCCACACCGTAGGCACCAAGGCCGAGGAAGATCTGGTTGAGGTAGCGCTCCAGAATCTCGTCCTTGGTGAATGCCGCCTCGATGCGCAGTGACAGGATCGCTTCCTTGATCTTACGCTCGTAGCTCACCTCGTTGGTGAGGAAGA
>CAKZYH010000429.1 GCA_937884725.1 uncultured Paracoccaceae bacterium | reverse complement strand
ACAGGATCGCAAACCGGCGCAGCGCCTCGGCCGTCACGCCAAGCACCACCGCCATGCGCGCCGGATCAGTCTTGCGCAGCGCCCAAGGCTCTTGTGCCGCAAAATAACGGTTCGCCTCAGACACAGCGTCGAAAATCGCTGCTAACGCAGTGTGGATCGCCTGCGCATCCATCGCTTCTCGGCACGCCGGCAGCACCGCTTCAATCTGGCCAAGCAGCGCCTCATCGGCAGGCGTGAGCCCTTCGATCGCCGGCGCCGCGCCGTCACAATGCTTGGCGATCATGGTCAGCGAGCGCTGCGCCAAATTGCCGATATCATTCGCCAAATCGGCATTCACCCGCGCCACGAACCCTTCGACGGAATAGTTCCCGTCCTGCCCAAACGGCACTTCGCGGAGCAGATAGTGCCGCAGCGGATCGATCCCGAACGCCGCCGTCAAATCGAACGGGTCGAGCACGTTGCCCACCGACTTGGACATTTTCTCGCCCGCGTTGAACAAGAAGCCGTGCCCAAACACCCGGCGCGGCGGCTCGAGCCCAGCCGACATCAAAAACGCCGGCCAATAGACGGTGTGAAACCGCACAATATCCTTGCCGATCCCGTGCAGATCTGCCGGCCAAAACCGCTCAACATTCGCCTCATCACCCGGAAAACCAAGCGATGTCAGATAGTTGGTGAGCGCATCCACCCACACATACATCACATGATCAGGATCGCCCGGTACCGGCACACCCCAGGTGAGCGTCGTGCGGCTGACCGACAAATCCTTCAGCCCGGACTTGATGAACGCCACAACCTCGTTGCGCCGCGTCGCAGGCCCAATCGCCTCAGGATGCGCCTCATAGTGCGCGAGGAGCCGGTCCTGAAATGCGCTCAAACGGAAAAAGTAGCTCGGCTCCTCCATCCACTCCACCCGAGCCCCCGATGGCGCCAGCTTCTGGCCGCCCTCCTCGGTCAGCTCACTTTCGGCAAAAAACGCCTCATCGCGCACCGAGTACCAGCCGCCATACTGGCCAAGATAAATATCGCCAGCATCGCTCATGCGGCGCCATAGCTCTTGGCTCGCATCAATGTGACGGGCTTCGCGCGTCTGAATGAAATCGTCCGGCGAGGCATTCAGCGCCGCCACCATGTCCTTGAACCGACCGGAGTTTTTGTCGGCAAGCTCGGCGACCGGCACACCCAGCTGCTCGGCGGTCTCGACCATTTTTTGACCGTGCTCATCGGTGCCGGTGCAAAAGTGAACATCGAAGCCGTCGAGCCGCTTGAACCGGGCGAGCGCGTCAGCCGCGATCAGCTCGTAGGCGTGGCCAATGTGCGGCGCGCCATTGGGATAGGAAATGGCGGTGGAAATGAAGTACCGGGGCTGCATGTGACCCGATGTGCCGCGTTGGGGGGCGCTGTCAACCACGCACGTTGGCGTCGGCGGCCGCAAGCGCCGCACAGGTGGCAAGCACGAACTCTTTGCGATCCAAATTGTACTCGTCGACCGTGCGCCTTTGCCGCGCGGTGTCCACGTAGAGCTCGGCAAAGCGCCCGCCCGCCGGCCGCGCCTTAGCCCGCGCCGCAATGGCATCGAGGATGAGATCCATTACCACCTCGAATTGCCCGGGTTTCCGCGCCGCCGCCAAATCCCCCAGCACGTGATGCTGCGTCCCATCGCTGAGCCGCCCGCGCTGCAAAAGCTGGCGCGCGGTATCCACCACCTCACGCCCCGCGGACGCGAGCACAAAGCCTTGCCGAGGCGCACCACCCGCATCGGCCGCAAAGGCCGGCTCAGCCCCCTGCCCGCTCAAAACCTCAGCCACCGCCTCATCAGCCAGCGGCCGCAGCCGGATGCTGCGACAGCGCGAGCGAATGGTCGGCATCACAAAGCCCGACACATGCGCGGTCAGCAAAAACAGCGTCCGCCGCGGCGGCTCCTCCAAGAGCTTCAGAATAGCATTGGCCGCATTGATATTGAGGTCATCCACCGGATCAACGATCACCACGCGCCACCCACCATCGAGCGACGTGCCGCCCAGAAACGGCACCAGGCGCCGTACCTCCTCAACGCTGATGGCAGTGCGAAACCGCGCTGGCTTAGCCTTGGTGTCGTAGGGCCGCTGCAGGTGCAAAAGCCCGCGATGCGCCCCCTGCGCCACCAACCGATCCGCTTGCGCCTCCGGGTCAACGCTGAGCTCAGCATCAACCGCCCGCTCCGCCAGCAGGGTCTTCGCAAGCGCAAACGCCAACGTAGCTTTGCCGATGCCCCGCGGCCCCTCAAACAAGAGCGCCTGTGGTGGCGAACTGGAAAACGCCGCCGCGATCTGCTCGCGCGCCTCCGCGTGCCCCATCACCACGTCGGCCTCCCGTGGTGCCGCCGCGTTGTCGAGCTTGTCCCAGTCCAAGGGCAGCGTTTCGGCCGCCTGAACCTTCGGCGCCCGGGCCATCAGTCAGCGCGCGCCATTGGCGGGCGCACCAGACGGTCCTGTACGCCGTTCCAGATCGCCTCGCTCTGCGCATCTCGCGACTGGCTCGCGTCCACTAGAATGCATCGCCAAGGCTCGCGCTCTGCCAACGCGATAAACCCATCACGCCGCGCCTGCTGCACCGCGTCGCCATCGCGATCAAAAGGATCATCCTGGCCCGTCCGTGCCGCCACACGGGCGCGCCCGACATCGACTGGGCAATCCATCACAAATGTCAGGTGCGGCTCGCACTCGCCGACGGCGACCGAGCGTAAGGCCTCAACTAAAGCCATGTTGGCGCCCGCGGCCCCCTGGTAGACATGCGTTGAGTCGGCAAAGCGGTCGCAAACGACCCACTCCCCGCGCTCGATTGCCGGCGCAATCACTTGCTCCACATGGTCCGCCCGCGCGGCAGCAAACAGAACCGCTTGCTCTTCCGGTGACAGTTTCGGCGCTTCGGCCAGAAGCCTCTCGCGCACACGTTCGGCAAGCGGAGTGCCCCCCGGCTCACGGGTCACAATGACCTCACGCCCCGCCGCGCGCAGCCGTTGCGCCAGAATCCGGGCCTGCGTCGATTTTCCGCTGCCCTCGCCGCCCTCAAACGTAATGAAAAAGCCCATCAACCGCCGCCGCTCAAACGCTATCCTTGTGCGGCAGGCGTTGGCGGTCAAACTTCGAGTGCGCCGCCCAACCGCGCGACGTTGTCTTAGGGCAAGTTTCGCCGCCCAGCTATCGCGGTAGCCGGCGAAACATCGTCTGCGGTCAAGAAATTATTGCGCAGCGTCGAACATCGCGAACGCCCCGCCAACGCGCTGCCCGGACTGGGCAACGGTCTCTTCGCTGACAGGTTCGGCC
>CAKZYH010000428.1 GCA_937884725.1 uncultured Paracoccaceae bacterium | reverse complement strand
ATATTGCTCATCTTTGTCTTTGCGGTGCAGCTCCAATGGCTGCCATCGTTCGGGCGAGGGGAGGTGGTCGACCTCGGCTGGTGGACCACTGGGCTACTCACTGCTAGCGGGCTGAAATCCCTGATTTTACCGGCGATTACGCTAGGCCTCTTCCAGATGACGCTGATCATGCGCCTGGTGCGGTCAGAAATGCTCGAGGTTTTGCAGGCGGACTACATCCGCTTTGCCCAAGCGCGGGGCCTACGCTCACGGGCGATCCACTTCAGCCATGCGCTCAAAAACACGTTGGTGCCGGTGATCACCATCACCGGACTTCAGCTCGGCTCGGTCATCGCGTTCGCGATCATCACCGAGACGGTGTTCCAGTGGCCCGGCATGGGGCTCCTGTTCCTTCAGGCGGTGCAGAACGTCGATATCCCAATCATGGCGGCGTACCTCCTCTTAATCGCGTTCTTGTTCGTGGTGATCAATCTGCTGGTCGATCTCCTTTATGTTTCAGTGGATCCGCGGATCCGGCTTAGCGGGAAATCGGCCTGATGGACGACGGCGGAGACGCATACACAAAGCCCGATCCGAACGTACCGGTGAGCGGCCGTTCGCGATCCACAACGGCAGCGGCGATGGTCGCCCCACGTGGCTTCATCGCAAAGGTCGCCGACAGTGACCTGATCTACGCCTTCTGGCGCTCCAAGCTGACGGTGCTCGCGACTTTCATCACGCTCGCGATTTTCCTGTCCGCCGCCTTCGCGCCTTGGATCGCCCCCCACGGCGTTACGCCAGCGGACGTGAACCTGTTGAACGCGCGCACACCGCCGATGCAGTCGTCCATGTTCACAGGGCAAAGCTTCTGGCTCGGGACGGATGATCAGGGTCGGGACTTGCTGTCAGCGATCCTGTACGGCACGCGGATCTCACTGGCTGTGGGGTTTGCGGGCGTTGCGTTCGCCGCAGTCCTCGGCATCACGCTGGGGCTGATTGCCGGCTATTTCCGCGGCTGGGTCGATACGCTGATCATGCGCATCGCCGACGTTCAGCTGACCTTTCCGTCCATCCTCATCGCACTGCTGATCGATGGCACGGCACGCGGCCTCTTCCCTGAACTCACCCGGGAAGGCAGCGCGTTTTACGTCCTTGTCCTATCCATAGGGCTGTCATTTTGGGTGCAGTACGCGCGGACTGTGCGCGGCTCCACACTCGTAGAGGTCAACAAAGAATATGTGCTTGCCGCGCGATTAATCGGTTTGCCGCCTTTTTTGATCATGCTGCGCCACGTTTTGCCCAACGTTTTGGGGCCTGTCCTGGTAATCGCGACAATCAACCTTGCATTGGCCATCATCACCGAAGCGACGCTGTCCTTCCTTGGCGTGGGCGTCCCTCCGACACAGCCATCGCTGGGCACACTTATCCGAATTGGCCAGGATTACCTGTTCTCCGGCGAGTGGTGGATCACGATTTTCCCGGGCGTGATGCTGGCCGTATTGGTGCTGGCGGTGAACCTCCTTGGGGACTGGCTCAGGGATGCGCTCAACCCCCGGTTACGGTGACGTTTTGCGCAACAATCATCTCGGAAAAATCATTCGACAAACCAAGCTGCCCAAATTAAGTGCTCCCTCTCATTTTTCGTTCTGAGTGACCTTGCAGAACGTGCCGGGCTTTGAGGGTTGGGCGATGGTGCGATTGATGGACGGCGGCATGGGCCACGCGCTGTACAAGTCGGTGGGCCGGCCGAAGGGCGGTTGGCCGGCAACGGTGACCATCACGCACAACCAGGTCGTGCAGGAATTGCACTCAGAATTCCTGCGCGCCGGCGCCGAGATCATCACCACAAACACCTATAATGCCGGCCGCTATCGGCTCAACGTGAAGGGTGAGGCGGACTACTTCGCCGCCATCAACATCGCCGCGTGCGAGGCAGCCGAGGCGGCGCGCGATGCGTGCAATCCCGCGGCGCTCATTGCCGGGGCGATTGGCCCAGTGCGCATGTCCTACCAGCCCGACTGGGTGCCCGACGCGTCGATCATGGAGGCAGAGATCGCCGAACAGGCCATCTTGCTGGCGCCGCACGTGGATTTCTTCATGGTCGAGACCATGAGCATCACCAGCGAGGCCGTCGCCGCCGTCAAAGCGTGCTCGGCGACGGGCCGCCCGGCGTGGGTCGGCTACAGCGTTGAGGAGCGCGGCGATCCGCTGCTGCGCAGCGGCGAAACCATCCAAAACGCGGTTGACGCGCTGGACGGGCTCCCGGTCGATGCCGTGCTCATCAACTGCACATCACCCGAGGCGGTAACACGCGCACTCCCGATCCTGCGTGACTGCTTGGGCAAGGACGTCCCGTTTGGCGGCTACGCTAACGCGTTCGTCACCATTCCGGCCGACTTTGGCATGG
>CAKZYH010000427.1 GCA_937884725.1 uncultured Paracoccaceae bacterium | reverse complement strand
CTTTCAAGTGACGCCTGATTAATCGGCTTGACCCTTAAGTCCGCTCGCATATTTTGTGCAGTGCGTCACGACGTTGTCGGGGCGCTGCCCTCCTTGGGCGTTTCCTCCCTAGACTTCAGGCCGCTCTTCGGAGCGGCCCTTTTTTTGTCGAAATCCTGCCGTGAAGGGCGACGGCGGCGCTATAGAAATCACGCTATTCCGCGGCGATCGGCAGAGCTCGCTCCGGCGGGATGAACGCCTCAATGAGGTCTGCCACAAGGCCTGTCAAATCCTGACGCAAGGTGTCGAACCCGACGTCGGTGAGATAGGTGGCTTCGTCCATGTAGAGGCTGCGCGTCACCTCGATTTGCAGCGCGTGGACGTTCGCGCGGCTGCCATAGTGCTCGGTGATAAAACCGCCGGCGTAGGGTTTGTTTCGTGCGACCTGGTACCCGCGGCGCTCAAGGCTTGTCGTGGCAATGGAGGTGAGTTCGGCGGCGCAGCTGGTTCCGAAGCGATCGCCGAGCACGATGCTCGGCCGGGCGGACGACCGCTCCGCAGTGTTTCGCACAGCGTTCGACGGCATGGAGTGGCAGTCGATGAGCACCGCATACCCAAAGCGGTCCACTGCGCCATCAAGCAGCGCCCTAAGGGCGTCGTGGTAAGGGTGGTAGAGGGTGGTCAGGCGCCAGTGCGCTTCTGAGGGTGGGAGAGGGCCGCGGTAAATCGCCTGTCCCTCGCCAACCACCTTTGCAATCACACCGAGGCCGCCGGCCACACGGGCGCTGCTGTCATCAACGGGCAGGTTAAGCGGGCCGTCGAACATGGCGGGGTCCAGCTCGTCCGCGCTGCGGTTGGCATCGAGCAGCACGCGGGGAAACTGCGCCCGCACCATCGCCGCGCCATGGGCGAGCGCAGGGGCAAACAAACTGTCCACGTGGGTGTCTTCGGAGCGGCGTAATCCTCGGCGGCTCAACTTGGCGCTCGCGACAAAGTCTTTCGTATAGAAGGTGCCTGAGTGGGGCACGCTCAACACAAACGGGGTCTGTGGTGGATCGGGCCTAGTGACCACGATGGGCGCGGTGTCGTTGAACGAGTTGATTAATCGCATTCTCGGCCCGTGCGCACCTTTCGTGTCCTAAAGTTTGGGACGGTCGCATGAATTGTCGAGGTTTCGCTAGGCGGACGTTTAGCGCGCTTCTGCACCCCCGTTTTACGCGCCGATGCAACACTAACAGCCGATGAGACAACCGGGTCGAGGTGCGGCGTGCGCATTTTATTGGCTGAAGACGACGATGATATGCGCTGCTTCCTGGAGCGGGCGCTGCAACGGGCGGGCTATGATGTTTACTCGGCGCGCGATGGCGATGAGGCGTATGCCCGGCTGCGCGAGGAGCCGTTTTCGCTCCTGCTGACCGATATCGTCATGCCAGGGATGAACGGGGTGGAACTCGCCCGCAAGGGAACGCGGCTCGATCCTGACCTTAGGGTGATGTTTATCACCGGGTTCGCGGCAGTGGCGCTGGACGGCTCCAACGATGCTCCGGCTCATGCAAAAGTCCTGTCAAAGCCGTTCCATTTGCGCGATCTGGTTCGAGAAGTCGGCCGCATGCTGGAATACGCGTAAGGCAATGCTTGCAGCCGTGCCGTTGCGGCGCTATCAGACACGCCCACGGCGGGCGGTTAGCTCAGCGGTAGAGCACTTCGTTGACATCGAAGGGGTCACTGGTTCGATCCCAGTACCGCCCACCACCCCGTCAGGAGCTTGCCGCCAACTCCTGCGCGAAGCGGGCAATGGTTTTTTGGTAGACGCGGGCCTTGTTCCACTTCTTGATCACCCGGAAATTGGCTGTTCCTGGGCCCCAGGGCTGACCGCGGCGCCAACCATTTTTGGCAAACCAATTGGCTGTGCTGGCCAGAACGTCAGGCACTGAGCGTACCAGGTCGGCCCTTCCGTTACGGTCATAGTCCACTGCGGCGTCGAGATAGCGCTGCGCCAAAAGCTGCGTCTGGCC
>CAKZYH010000426.1 GCA_937884725.1 uncultured Paracoccaceae bacterium | reverse complement strand
CATAGTCGATCAGCCCCTCATCGAGCGGCCAGGCATTCACCTTGCCTTCCCAGTCGTCGACGATGGCATTGCCGAAGCGATATACTTCCGTCTGCTGGTAGGGCACGCGGGCGGCAAGCCAGGCGGAGCGGGCGGCCAGCATCGTCGCTTCGGACGGATTGGCGATCAAGTTGTCGATCGCGGCATCCAGCGCCTGCGCAGTCAGCAGCGAGTCCTCGTACGCGGCAAGCGCAATGTCGGAATAGGTTTTGATCACGTCGCTGCTCGTATCAGCGACCGCTGCCGTCACGCTCAGCGCGCTCGCAGCAATAATAATTGCGCTTTTCATGCGTTTCTCCCAGTACCATCCTGTGGTGCCGGACCAGAAGATTTTGCAGGCACGAAGTCAAGCGTCCGCGACAGATTTAATTGTCACCATCACAGTAGAACTTGACTGACTAAGTCATGAACTCTGATTATAATAATTACAATCAAAATCTATTGGGCGTTTCATCAGCACTCCAACAAGCACTAAATGACGTCGGAGAATCGCCGGCGGCGTCGATCCCCCACCGTCAATTCCGCCCAAAAATCATCCTGTTCGCCCATTGCGCGCGCGTCGTCAGCCATCAGGTGGTCGCAATAGGCCTGCGCGCTCGTCCAGCGAGTTTGAACGATATAGCGGGTCGTCCCGCCACTGGCCTCGCCCCGCAACAACCGCAGATCAGCTGCCTGTTCTGCGGCCATCAACCGCGCCCGCCACCGCTTCACCCGGGCTTCGAACTCGCGCTCGGCACCGGTGCGCACATCAACCTCGTCAAACACGAGAAAGCCATCACGATCGCCACTGCGCTGCACCTTGGCAGCAACCTCGGCACAGCACCGGTCCATGGCATCGTTGAGGACTGCCGGATCGCAACAGTCAGCCCTCACATCGCGCAAGCCCTGGAGAAAATCGCCCGGCGCGTCTCTCAACGGAAAATCTGACATCGACCTGGTCCAACACACGACAAACCCACCGCAGGACTACACCAAACAGCGCCGTTGCCGAATAGTTTTCGAACGAGCCAGCGCTATTCTTGCGCCAGCCCCCGAAAAGTCGGGTCCTCCAACTAGACTTGAAGCCCGCCCGCCTCCGCCAAAAACGCAATGACGCCATCCACCCCATCGCCAGCGCGCAAGTTGGTCATCAAAAACGGCTTGTCTGGCCGCACCCGCTCCGTGTCGGCACGCATCACTTCCAGCGACGCCCCCACGTAAGGCGCAAGGTCAGTCTTATTGATGATCAAAAGGTCTGACCGCGTAATCCCAGGCCCACCCTTGCGCGGGATCTTCTCTCCGCCCGCCACATCAATCACGTAAATCGTGATGTCGACGAGCTCCGGCGAGAAGGTCGCCGCCAGGTTGTCGCCCCCCGATTCCACCAGCACCAAGTCGGCGTTCGGGAACTTCCCCTGCATCGTATCGATGGCCGACAAGTTGATCGACGCATCCTCACGGATCGCAGTGTGTGGGCACCCGCCCGTCTCAACGCCCATGATCCGCTCTTCCGCCAACGCCTCCGCCCGCGTTAGGATCAGCGCATCTTCCTTGGTATAGATGTCGTTGGTGATGGCGATGATGTCGACGCGGTCGCGCAGCGCCTTGCAAAGGCGCTCCATCAGCATCGTTTTGCCCGAGCCCACCGGCCCGCCAATGCCCACTCTCAAAGGCCCGTTAGGAGTTCGCATAACAACGCCCCTTTAGCTGCGGAAAAGCCGAACGTGTTGTGTTTCATGGCGCATCGCCGCGATGTCCAGCGCGATCGCCGCGCTGCCCACATCATCCTCGGCCGCATCAATCGCCGCGCGCGTCACCTCAACCGCCACCCCCGCCAGCGCCGCCGTGATGCGCTGCCCATCGGTCTGCCCCAACGGCACAAGCCGCACCGCCGCCGACACAAGATTGGCCGAAAACGCCAGCAGATAGCTGAGGCACAAGGGCTCCAACGCGATGCCGTGACCGCGCCCCGCCACCCCAAACGCCACAGGATGCGCCACCTCCCCGCCACTGAGGGGTTCGCTGAGCGGCCAAACCGCATCAATCAGCTTCGCAAAAGACGTCCCCTGCACCACCGTCTCCGCCCGCCGCTCAGCGCTGGGCGCGAGCGCCAGGGCGAGCGTGTTCACCGTCCGCCAATCCGCCGCGCCATAGGCTTTGGCGAGAAGCACCGCATCCACCCGCCCCGCGCCGTGGCGCAGCACCCCCTCGATCGCCGCCTGCGTCGCGGCCGCATCCCCCATCAGTCCATCGGCTTCCAACCGCTCCAACCCGTGGGAGTAGCTAAAGGCCCCCACCGGACAGGCCGGCGAGCCCCAAGCCGCGAGCAGCGCCATATCGGCCGGCGACACCGCAAGCGTGTCAGTGATCATGCGCGTGGCCGTGCCCGTGATGGTCGTGGGCATGATGGTGCCCATGCCCGCCGCCATCGTGATACGCGCCCACCTCAGGATCGAACGGCGCATCGAGCACACTCAGCGTGCCCCCAAGCCGCTCCACCATCGCCTCCAGCACATGATCGCGCCGGATGCGCAGCCTGTCCGGCATAATTTCGGTCGGCGTGTGCCGATTGCCCAGATGCCACGACAACCGCGCCAACCCATGCGCATCGGCCGCCGTGATATCGACCACCGCCTCCGGCAGCGCCTCCACCGTCAAAACGCGCCCATCGTCCATCGCAATGCGCTGCCCATCGCGCAGCCGCGTCGCCTTGTCCAAATCCAGCAGAACCGCCTCGCCATCGGTGGTCCGCAAGGCAAGCCTGCGCCGGTGACGCTCCTCAAAGGCAAGGCGCACCGTCGGGCCATCGCCGGTCGCCTCAGTCAGTGAGTGAGCCCGGATCATGGCAACACGCCCTCCACCCAGTCCGCCGCGAACTCGGCCCACTCGCCATCGGGCGGCACATGTCCGCCCGGCCATAGCGCTAGCTCGAGCGCGGTGCCCTCATCGCAGCTCGTATATGTCCGCCGCCAGTACCGCCCCGACGTCTCAAACTCATCAGCGCGCAGCTTCGTGCACCCATTCTCCGCCCGCCATCGCTGCAACCCTTCAAAAATGTCGCCCTGATAGATCGCCCCGTTCCGCAGCGGACGCCCCTCCAGCGGCACAGTCTGATCGCGCCACCCGTGGGTATGAAGAAGCTTCACCGGCCCGCTGCAGTCTTCGGGGTGTGGCCGCCAAAACCCGCCCGCATAGGGCGTATAGGCGGCCGCCAGCTGATGGTCCGCACACGCCAAATACCAGACGAGCGAGCCCCCAATGGAGTAACCGGTCAAAACAACCTGGTTCGGATCGACCCCGTGCCGGTCCACCAGGTCGTCAATCAGCTCGCGCGCAAACGCCAGCTCATCGCGCCGCCCTGGACTTTCGGGCCGGAAGAACCAGCCCGGCCCGAACCGCGAGTTGGGCCGTTCCAGCCCATTGGGCGCCGCCACAGCGAACCCACGCGCCAGCAGCGCCTTCGCCCACTCGGTCCCCAGCTGCCGCGCCCCATTCCCGCCAGCACCATGAAAATAAAGAAACACTGGATGCGGCCCCGGCCCCTCCGGCACCGCCACGTGATAGGTCCCGAGCGGCGTCGCGCATGGATCCTCCACACCACCGCACGCCGCCTGCCCGTGGGCGGAGACCACCGGGCACGCCGTCAGCAGCGCAACCACCAAACCGCGGATCAAACGCTGCACCGCGCACTCCCAAAACCCCAGATCACGGAAAAGAAAAGGGCCTCATGTCGCCAACCCCGTCAACCGTGAAGGCGCCGCGGGTCGCCGTCGGGCCGCAACCGATCCAATCGCAGCAAAACTTATAACTGTGATTTGCATCAATAATAAACAGCCACCGCGCACCCATCTTGAGTTCATCGAGATCATTCAAAGAGATGGACTGCAACAATGCCATTGCCATTTTTCGACACCAACTTCTTTGGCCCCAACGGCGAAACCAACGACATTTTACCAAACACGTTTGACTTCCCTGAACCGATCGACACGTCTTACTTCAACTGGGTTTATGCTGGGACGCCGGGTGATGACGGTATTCAAGGCACCAGCAGCGACGAAACCATCAACGGCGGGGAAGGCAAAGACACAATTGATGGCGGCGCCGGTAACGACAAGATTTATGGCGGCGAAGGTGATGACAGCCTGAGTGGCGGCAGCACCGGCCAGCTCGGCGACGAAGACGAGATCTACGGCGGAGCCGGCAACGATACCATTAAAGGCGGTAGCGGCGACAACGAACTCCACGGCGGCGACGACAACGACACCATCATAGGCAACATCGGTCGCGACGATATCTGGGGTGGCGCCGGCGCCGACGAACTGACCGGCGGCCGCGGCGTCGACGTTTTCCACTTCGACAACGGCGACAGCGGCACAATCCGCTACGACTCCTCCAACCGCCCCGTCTTCGACGATGTCGACATCATCACAGACTGGACCAACAACGAAGACAGGATCGACATCAGCGATTTCTTCACAGGTCTCGTGGGACCCAACGAATCCATCAACTTTGTGGCCAACGGTCCCGCCGGAAGCGCCGGAGACTGGATCCGCGTCGGCGGTGAAGGTCCAACCGGCAACGGCAACTACAGCCACACCCGGATCGACTTCATCGCGCGAGACGCGGCGACCGGCACAAACGAAACGATGACGATCGTGCTGGAGGGCGACCACCGCAACACGCTCGACATGAACGACTTCATCGTCTGACAGCAGCCAAAGCAAAACCCCTGACAGCAACAGTGTTCAGGGGTCCTAGCCGAGCCAAACGTCACTGATCCAGCAACGCCTCAATACATAAAGTACCGCTGCGCCATCGGCAGCTCGGTCGCCGGCTCGCACGTCAAGTGCTCCCCGTCCGCCGTCACCCGGTACGTCTCCGGGTCCACCTCAATGTCCGGCGTCGCATCGTTGAGCTTCATGTCCGCCTTGCCGATGCCCCGGCACCCCTCCACCGGCACCGTGTCCTTAAAGGTCCCATAGTCCACCCGCGCCGCGTCCTTCGACACAAACGTCACCGACGAAGCCGACAGCGACGCCCCAAACGCACCAAACATTGGCCGCATGTGCACCGGCTGCGGGGTCGGGATCGAGGCGTTCGGATCGCCCATCTGCGCCGCGGCGATGGTCCCGCCGATAATCACCAAGTCAGGGTTCACCCCAAAAAAGGCCGGCGACCACAGGCAAAGGTCCGCCCGCTTGCCCACTTCCACAGACCCCGTGTGCGCCGAAATCCCGTGCGCAATCGCAGGGTTGCTCGTCACCTTCGCGATATACCGCCGGCAGCGCAGATTGTCGGCGTGCGTCTCTTCCGGCAACGCCCCCCGCTGGACCCGCATCTTGTGCGCGGTCTGGAACGTGCGGCTCAAGACTTCGCCCACCCGCCCCATCGCCTGGCTGTCAGACGCGATGATCGAGAGCGCGCCCATGTCGTGCAAAATGTCTTCCGCCGCAATCGTCTCCTTGCGGATCCGGCTTTCGGCAAAGGCAATGTCTTCAGGGATCGACTTGTCGAGGTGGTGGCACACCATCAGCATGTCCAAATGCTCTTCGATGGTGTTCACCGTGTAGGGCCGCGTCGGGTTCGTGCTCGACGGGATCACGTTCGCCAGCCCCGCCACCTTCAAAATATCCGGCGCGTGCCCGCCGCCAGCGCCCTCGGTGTGGAAGGCGTGGATCGTCCGCCCCTTAAACGCCGCGACAGTGTCCTCCACAAACCCGCTCTCGTTCAGCGTGTCGGTGTGGATCATCACCTGAATGTCGGTCTCGTCCGCCACCGTCAGGCAGGTGTCGATGGCGCTCGGCGTCGTGCCCCAATCCTCGTGCAGCTTCAGCGCCATCGCGCCGCCGCTCACCTGCTCGTGCAGCGCCGCCGGCAGCGAGGCGTTCCCCTTGCCCGCAAAGCCAAGGTTCATGGGAAACGCGTCAGCCGCCTGGATCATCCGCGCAATGTGCCACGGCCCCGGCGTACAGGTGGTGGCGTTCGTGCCCGTCGCCGGCCCCGTGCCCCCGCCAATCATGGTCGTCACACCAGAGGCCAGGGCCTCATCGATCTGCTGCGGGCAAATAAAGTGAATGTGGCAATCGATGATCCCGGCGGTCAGGATCTTGCCCTCCCCCGCAATCGCCTCCGTCCCCGGCCCGACAACAATTGTCACGCCAGGCTGCGTATCAGGATTGCCCGCCTTGCCAATGCCGACAATTCGCCCGTCCTTCAGCCCCACATCGGCTTTCACAACGCCCCACCAATCCAAGATCAGCGCGTTGGTGATCACGGTGTCGACGGCGCCATCCTCGCGGGTTGCCTGGCTCTGCCCCATCCCGTCGCGGATCACCTTGCCGCCGCCGAACTTCACCTCCTCGCCGTAGATCGTGTGGTCCTTCTCCACCTCGATAAACAGCTCGGTATCGGCGAGCCGCACCTTGTCGCCCACAGTGGGGCCAAACATGGCGGCATAGTCGGCACGGGAAATTTTCGCAGGCATCGCGGGTCTCCTAAGGCGGGCCCATACTGACGGCGCCCCGTCAGGATGACAAAGGCCGCTCGCTCAATCGGGCGCGGCCAAACTTTCGGCCATGCCGCGGGCACAGGCAAGGCGTCTGCCAACCCATCAGCAGGCCCAATCACACCGATAAGAACAAAGTATTCAATGATCTCAATTGTGTGAGACGCATCACAAGCGCCGGTGACCCCCACCCCCAAGTCAAGTGAGTTGATGGTCAACTGCGTGCGACAGGGGCCATCAACACCGCGGACTCCGTGGATGAACCGGGCGTATCACAGTATTCGTCCAAACAATACAGTGGCACGCCTTGTCGACAGTCAGTGGGTGGTAGGGTGGTGCATCAACTGGAGGACCAAACGAGTGGCAACACCCGTGAACGGTTACGTGTCCATATTCCAGGATGCGACTAACGGTGACGATGAGTTTGAGTTCATGGCCGGCGTTGGAACGGCGAACGCAGGGAAGGGAGATGACGCGTTCATCTTCAACCAGTTCGTCAACAGCGTCGACATGGGCAAGGGCAACGACACCGTTATCTTCAAAAACTTTGCCGGCGCCAATACCGTAAAACTCGGTGCCGGTAATGATATACTCCAGGGTGAAAACGCCGGATACATCGCGAACATCGACGCCGGAGACGGCAACGATGACGTGACGATCAACGGCGCGGGCACAGTCGATCTCGGTAAAGGGAACGACCACCTCGAAGCCTCCCAGTGGGTGAACAGCGTCGATGCCGGAAAGGGCAACGACACTGTCATCCTCAACGGTGGCGGCGGGACGGTCGATCTCGGTAAAGGGGACGACATCCTGGAAGCCTACGCGTGGGTTAACAGTGTCGATGCCGGAAAGGGCAAAGACACCGTCACACTCCATAGCGGAGGCGGGACAGTCGATCTCGGCGACGGGAACGACGTCCTGGAAGCCTACGCCTGGGTGAACGAGGTCGACGCCGGACGCGGCAACGACACCGTCACACTCCATGGCGGAGGCGGCCAAATCGACCTCGGACGCGGCCACGACACATTCGTGTCGACCTCAGGCTGGGTCAACAAGGTCGACGGTGGCATTGGCAATGATGACATCACCATCGCCGGCGGCTATGCCTATGGCGGTGAAGGTAAAGATGACATCAAAACCGACGGTAACAGCGTCACGTTTGCCTACGGCGAGCACGGCAAAGATACCTTCGAGTTCGAAGCCACCAACCAAAAGCAGTACAACCAGTTCGATGGTGGTGCTGACCGCGATACGCTGATCATCGAAACCTCAAGCTGGACAGACAGTGACGAGCAATCGCTCGAAAACGACCTGGCTGGCTACACGGGCGATAACTCAGCGTACCTGTCCCAGTTCAACATCCGCATTGAGGATATTGAACGGGTGGTCGTGAAGGTCTCGGGCGAGGAGCAGTACAGCTTCGACGCCGACACCTTCGTGTAACGCGGCGGGAGGGGGCTTTCGAGCCCCCTCTTGTCCGCTCCGAGGGCTGGGAGGGCTGGCAAGCCGGCCAGATCAGCTCGCGTTCAAGACGCAAGAACCGGGCTGCGAAACGGACCGATGCTCCAAATCTCGGGTTGGATCCCTCAGCCAAGCAGGCCACATCAAAAGACCCCGCTACCGTCAGCAGAAAAATCGCCTGGAAATCGTCACAAAATCTCAACATTGATGGCGATTGGGGCTAACTTTTAGGCAGCGGCGATGCCATACTAAGCAAGTCGGTTCAGGCAAGGCCGGGATGAGCACTCATCCCACGCGGCCGCGCCTGGTGTGATTGTTGGGTCGGTTGGGTGGCGCACTAATAGGAGAGCCGATGGGTGGTACAGGTAGAACCTAACTACGTCTCCATCTTCGACGAAGAGGACGACGGGCCGGAACACGTCATCTTTAAGGGCGGCGTGGGGAGCGCGTTCGGCAACGGCGGCGACGATCGCTTCGTGTTCGAACGCTACGTTCAAAACGTCGACATGGGCGGTGGTGACGACACCGTTGTGTTCAAAAACAACGCTGGCGCATCAAGCGTCATTCTCGGCAACGGCGATGACCGCATCCTGGGTGCCAACCCAGATAAGGGTCAAAATGCAGGCTACATCGGCAGCATAGATGCCGGTCGTGGTGACGATACCGTCATCATCAACGGCGCTGGCACAGTGGATCTTGGTGCAGGCTTCGATGTGCTTGTCGCCAACGGCTATGTACGCACGGTCGAAGCCGGCCGCGACGACGACATTGTTATCCTGAGAGGTGGCGCCAACACCGTCGATCTCGGTGGTGGCGACGACTTCCTGCGGGCTGAGCGCTACGTCAACACCGTCGACGCTGGCCGCGGTGACGACATCGTCAGGCTCCTGGGCGGCGCCAACACTGTCGATCTCGGCAGCGGTGACGACCAACTGAGGTCCGATCGCTACATCAACACCGTCGAAGCTGGTCGCGGAAACGACTTCGTGCGGCTGGATGGCGGCGCCGGAACCGTCAATCTGGGTCGCGGCGACGACGTCATGACCGCCGGTGCCTGGGTCAACCGGGTCGATGCGGGCAGCGGCATTGACGCCGTCTTCCTCAACGGAGGCGGTGGCACGGTCGATCTTGGCAACTCAGGCGACCTCCTCGTCGCCGAGGGCTACGTCAACACCGTCGACGCTGGCCGCGGTGAAGACCTTGTCGTCCTCACCGCAGGTGGCGGTAGGATCGATTTGGGCGCCGGGGACGACGCCTTCCTGTCCACCGCAGGCTGGGTCAACGAAGTCAACGGCGGTAACGGCCGCGATGCCATCGGCCTCGCTGGCGGAACGGCGCGCGGCGGCAATGGTGACGACCTCATCGCCACCGACGGCAACAGCACCACCTTCGCCTTCGGCGATAGCGGTGACGATCTCTTCCTCTTCCTCGCCACCGAGCAGAACCAATACAACGTGTTCAACGGCGGGGCGGAAGACGAGCGCGACACCCTGGTCATCTTCGTCGATGAGTTCGACGCGGACGACATCGCGGACCTGCAAGATGACCTGGCGGGGTATGCCAACGGCCAGTCGGCTTACCTCTCCCAGTTCAACATCCGCATCGAAGACATCGAGCGGGTTGTTGTGCGCACACCGCCCTCGGAAGAAGAACCGTCAATGACGCTCTTCACCGCCAACTTGGATGCCATGGTCTAAGCCGACCGGAAAACTGACACCAAAAAGGGGGCTCTTCAGCCCCCTTTTTCTTTGGGTACCTCGCGCGATACCTAAAATCACGTCGAAAAAATGAGGCGCCGTCAACCACAACACTTAGCGCGGTATGCACACAATTCCTCCACAACTGTGGCGTTCGAGATCAACGTCCCCCTAGCCGACCTCATGCATCGCGTGAGTCAGCTCGGCCGCCACCGGCAGGATTGGGCGTCAACCGGAGAGCCGCTCAGTGGCATACGTTCAAACCGCCTACGTCTCCCTCTTTGATGAGGAAGACGACGGCCCCGAAGACGTCACCTTCAAAGCCGACGTCGCCAAAGCCGTCGGCAACGGCGGCGACGACCGCTTCACCTTCGAAAAGTACGTCTCCCACGTCGACATGGGCGACGACAACGACACCGTCGTCTTCAAAAACTTCGCCGGCGCCGCCAACGTCATCCTCGGCGACGGCGATGACCGGCTCCTCGGCTCCAACGCCG
>CAKZYH010000425.1 GCA_937884725.1 uncultured Paracoccaceae bacterium | reverse complement strand
GCGTGCGTCATCTTCCTGCTCCGTGCCATCGGCGGCAAACTTCGGATCCTTCATCCAATTGAAAATCTGGTTGGCGTTCACATCGTAACGCCGGGCAACCTGCGCGACCGAGACACCGGGCATCCGAGCCTGCGCACAGATCATGCACTTCTCGTCGTCGCTCCACTTCCTGCGCCTGCGCCGCTTCGCCATCCCGGCCCCGTAAATGTCCACTTGGCTCAAGCGTTTCGGGCAAAGTTTGAATCGGCAGGTTCTCCTGGGATTTGATTTGTGATTCACCCTTTATGGGAGGATTAGGAACATGCCCGCACCGTTGCCAATGGAACTCAGGGATCGTTCTGCGCGATTGATCGCAGAAGGGCTGTCAGGGAGTGAGGCGGCGCGCGGTCTTCAGGTGTCCGCCGCGACCTGTGCGCGTTGGAGGCGCCAGATACACGCGTCTGGCGCGGCCCAGATTGCCCCGATGGGGCGTCCACCGGGCAGCGGAAAGCTGGCATCCCATGTCGGGTTCTTCCGCGAGTTGGTGGGTCAAGACCCCGACATTACCCTTTTCGAGTTGCGCGATGCGCTTGCCGATGCAGAGGGGATCACTGTTCATCACTCCGCCATTGCCGGATTACTGAAGCGCCTCGGCTTCACGCACAAAAAAAGTCGCTGGTGGCCACCGAACGCCGTCGCGCCAAGGTAAGACGACAGCGCAACGATTGGGCCGCTAATCGTTCGCCAGCCATCGCCCGGATGCCAGACCGTGTGGTGTTCGTTGACGAAACGGCGGGAAAGACGAACCTCACCCGGCTCCGGGGCTGGGCACGTCAAGGAGAGCGGCTGACCATGGACGCTCCTTTTGGCAGTCGGGGAACGCAGACGCTGATCGCGGGTCTGACCCAGGACGCGCTGATTGCGCCGTGGGTCATCAAGGGCGCGATGGATGGCCCGGCATTTGCCGCCTACATCCGAGAAGTCCTCATCAAGGAAATCGCGCCCGGCACTGTCATCATCCTGGACAACCTGGCCACGCACCGCAACACGCAGGCAGCACAGGCCTTGCGTGACCACGGCTGCTGGTTCCTCTACCTGCCACCATACTCGCCCGATCTGAGCCCTACCGAACAAGCCTTCTCGAAGCTGAAAGCTCACCCCCGGCGCATCGGGCAAGAACATTCACCGAGGTCTTCGAGGCCATCGGATCAATCTGCGATCTCTACGACACAAAAGAATGCTGGAACTACTTCAAAGCGGCCGGATACGTCTCAAACGAAGCTCGAAACGCTTTAACAATCTATGCGGATCACTCAGGCGGGGCTGATCATGCTTGGAGTTGCCCCCGTTTTGCCGGACACCTATGCGGTTTGTTGGGCGCGTCTGAACTCGCGGGGCGAGCGCATCCTTAGCCCGGAATGGGGATGGTTGTCGTTGTAGTCCTCAAACCATCCGGCGATCTCGTCAAGCGCGGTTGCGGCGTCCGGGATCGGATGGACGCGGACATAGTCACGCTTGAAGGTCTTCACAAAAGCTTCGCTCATCCCATTGCTCTCCGGGCTAGCCACGGGCGTGAAGCACGGGATCAGATTGAGCTGGGCGGCGAAGCGGCGGGTCTCGGTCGCGGTGTAGGGCGAACCGTTGTCTGACAGCCACTCGATTGGCGCAGGTGCGCGCAGGTCGTCAAAGCGTGCCTCGACGGCCTCGAGCATCAAGTCGCGCACGTCCGATCCGCTGATGCCGCCGCTGGTGACAGCGCGCCAGGCGATGATCTCACGATCATGAGCGTCCAGGACGAAGGCACCACGGACCACTTCGCCGTTCCAGCAGGTGAACCGCTGACCGGCAGGCGATGCTTGCGTCGACGAGAGGGACGAGCCCGTCGGAGCACCATCTGAGGTTCGACCGCATCACCATGACGGTGCCGTCATGAACCCGGCCAGGCCGCTTGCCGGTATGCTTCTCGAGAAGAAGGCCGTGGATTTTCATGAGCCTGTAGATGCGTTTGTGGTTCGCAGGGGGATCGCCCCTGGCCACCAACGCACGGTTCACCAGAGCGTCGCCAGTGGTCGCTCGGACCAGTGGCGCAACCACTGGCAACTCCGCCGGTAGCCGTAGGTCGGCCGCGCATCGACCAGCCGTTGCACGAGCGGCAAGATCGCCTCGTCTTGCGCTTTATGATAGCGCCGCCGAGGCTTCGCTCTGCCGTTCAACCGCTCGACCAGGTTGGACCGTGCCACGCCGATCGTCTCCGCCACGGCCTTCACCGGGAACCGCCCGTCAGCGGCGACCGCGCGAGCAATGTCGGTTTTTTTGCCCCCGACTTGACGAGAGCTTCCTTGAGGATCTCGGCCTCGAGTGTCTTGCGGCCGAGCTGACGCTCCAGTTCGCGAACGCGCTCCTCGAGATGGCGCACCTGGCGATTACTGGTGACGTTATCGTCGTCGGTCACTGCCACGGCCCCTCCCTCCAGCATCAGCCTGCGCCAACGAAAAAGCAGGTTCGGGGCAACGCCATTGTGCCGCGCGACGGATGACACGCTCTCCCGAGCATCCAGCGTTTCTTCGACGATCCGCAGCTTCTCAGCCGCAGACCAACGCCGACGACGCCCGCCATCGCTAATGATCTCTACCTCGGACATAAGCATATGCTCAGGGATATCCCTAAGCATCCTGGCTCAGGCCAAAGTGTCCGGTTCAAACGGGGGCCAGTTCAG
>CAKZYH010000424.1 GCA_937884725.1 uncultured Paracoccaceae bacterium | reverse complement strand
CCCGATGGCGATCGCCCCAGTGGCCAGGACGACAATGACGCTGTCCCAGCCGGCGTGGTCGCGGTCGACGGGTCTGCTGACGGCACCAGGGATGACCCCTCCTCGGACCACTACGAGGTCGATGAGGTGGTGTACGAGCTTCCGGTCGACGACGGCGACCCGGACCTGCCGCCTCCGCCCGATGGCGACAGCGCCGGCGGGCATCAGCAGGGGGGCGGCGAGATCATCCTCGTCGATCTCATCGGCCTGTCAGCTGACAGCTTCGAGTTTGCGACACTCGAGCCGTCGCGATCCGATGCCGCGAATGCGGAACCGATGCCTGTCGCGGTCCAGCTCTCGGAGCCCTCCGTCGAGATGCCGGCGTATGACACCGCAAACGACCTGTGGTTCGACAACGTCCACGACACCGGCGAGAGCTTCTACGAGGCAGCCGCCGATTTCGACTTCTTCGTCTGATAGGGCCGGTGCATCGGTCCCCGCGTTCGCGGGGACCGCATGTCTTTGCCGGGATGTACGAGAACTGCCGGAAAATGCGTGGCCGAACCCTTCTGTTGACTGCTGACATGTCCCCGCGCTTGTCCCCTCCATGCGCGTGGAGAGTGTGGATTAACCATATTCCCGCCGCGGCGGTGATTGATCGTTAAATATTTCGAGCACAACATGTGTGGGTCACGGTGCCTCCGAGACACTAAACCGGGGGCTAAGAGGGAATTTGGTGCGCAGTTGTCTTGACAGGCAACAGCAAAGCCGGAGCTGCCCCCGCAACTGTAAGCGGTGAGCTGACGTCCGACGCGTGTCACTGGGCTAAAACGCCTGGGAAGACTGGGCCGAAGCTTTGACCCGCGAGCCAGGAAACCTGCCGTGACACTGAACGTCCACGGGCGGGGTGCCCCGGTGGGATGCTAATCTGCGTCGGCTTGTCCGGCGCGGCGGTGGGCGTGCGCGCCGACCAGCGTCCGATCGGCCTTTGCCCCCTTTGTTTTGGGGAAGCCGAATGTCTTTACAGTCTCACTACGAACCGGGCGAGGTGGGTGCGCAAAATGGCGCTGCCGTGCACCATGCTGCGCCAGACAGCGAGCCGCTCGTCCAGGTCATCCGCCGCAACGGTTCGGTCACCGCGTTCGATCCCGCAAAGATCGCAGTCGCCATGACGAAGGCATTCCTCGCCGTTGAGGGCTCGTCCGCTGCCGCCTCCCGCCGCGTCCACGAAATTGTCGCCGGACTGACCGAGGACATTGTTGCCAGTCTCATGCGCCGGGCCGAAAGCGGGCGCGTGTTCCACATTGAGGACATTCAGGACCAGGTGGAACTCGCCTTGATGCGGGCGGGGCACCAAAAGGTGGTCCGCGCGTACGTTCTTTACCGTGAGGCGCAAGCGGCGAAGCGGGCCGCTGAGACCGAGGCGGATGCGGCTCCCGAGCTTCACATGCGCACCGCCGCTGGCGAGGTCACCCCCCTCAACCTTTCGCGGCTCAGCGTCGTCATCGGCGAGGCCTGCGACGGGCTCGACGGTGTCGACTCGCAGCGGGTTGTCGAAGAGACCCGCCGCAATCTTTATGATGGGATCAGCGAGGACGATCTGTCTTTGGCGCCGATCCTCGCCGCACGCACGCTGATCGAAGCCGAGCCCAACTACAGCCGCGTTGCCGCCCGGCTCCTCATCGACCGCCTGCGCGCTGAGGTCCTGTCCGCTCTGTCCGGCCGGCCCGACCGTGCAACCGGTGCCGAAATGCCGGGCCGGTACGCCGACGCGTTCTCCGACGCCATCCGCTACGGCATCGAAGCCGAGCGCGTGTCGCCCGAGCTTGGCCGCTTTGATCTCGTCCGCCTCGGCGCGGCGCTGAAGCCCGAGCGCGACCTGGCGTTCGACTATCTCGGTCTCCAAACCCTCGTCGACCGCTATTTTCTGCATCATGAGGGGGCGCGGTTCGAGTTGCCGCAGATCTTCTTCATGCGCGTTGCGATGGGGCTCGCCCTCAACGAAATCGACCGCGAAGCGAAAGCCATCGAGTTCTACGACCTCCTGTCATCCTTCCGCTTCATGTGCTCCACGCCGACGCTGTTCAACGCCGGCACGCTGCACCCGCAGCTGTCGTCCTGCTTCCTGACGAGCGTGCCCGACGACCTTGATGGCATCTTTAAGTCCATCAAAGACAACGCCTTGCTTGCCAAGTTTTCCGGTGGTCTGGGCAACAGTTGGTCGCGAGTGCGGGGTCTGGGCGCGCACATCAAAGGCACCAACGGCGAGAGCCAGGGCGTGGTGCCGTTCCTGAAGGTCGCCAACGACACCGCCATCGCCGTCAACCAGGGCGGCAAGCGCAAGGGCGCGGTGTGCGGGTACCTTGAGACCTGGCACATCGATATCGAAGAGTTTTTGGACCTTCGCAAAAACACCGGCGACGACCGCCGCCGCACCCACGACATGAACACGGCCAACTGGGTGCCGGACCTTTTTATGGAGCGCGTTGAGGCAAACGCTGAATGGACGCTCTTCTCGCCCGACGAGACGGCCGATCTCCACGAGCTTTATGGCCCTGCCTTCCGTACTGCCTATGAAGCCTACGAGGCAAAGGCCGCCCGCGGCGAAATGCGGGTTCACCGCACCGTCCGCGCCCTCGATCTATGGCGGCGCATGCTGTCGATGCTGTTTGAGACAGGCCACCCCTGGATCACCTTCAAAGACCCCTGCAACATCCGCTCGCCGCAGGGTCATGTGGGCGTCGTTCACTCCTCCAACCTGTGCACCGAGATCACGCTCAACACGTCCGACCGTGAAGTGGCCGTCTGCAACCTCGGCTCCGTCAACCTTGCCGCCCACGTGAGTGCCGATGGCCTCGACACCGCACGCCTTGCCGAGACGGTGGCAACGGCAATGCGCATGCTCGACAACGTCATCGACATCAACTTCTACACGATCCCCGAGGCGCGGGCGTCGAACTTGCGCCACCGGCCGGTCGGTCTCGGGCTCATGGGCTTTGCCGATGCGCTGGCGACGTTGCGCATTCCCTACGCCTCCGACGCTGCGGTGGCGTTTGCGGACGAGAGCATGGAGGCGATCAGCTGGCACGCGATTTCGGCGTCGGTGGACCTTGCGGCGGAGCGCGGGCGCTACACGAGCTTTGAGGGCTCGCTGTGGTCGCAGGGAGTGCTACCGATCGACTCAATCGAACGGCTGTCAGACGCACGCGGCGGCTTGGAGTGCGACCGCGGTCAGCGGCTCGACTGGAACGCTCTGCGCGAGCGTGTGGTCACCGTCGGAATGCGCAACTCCAACACCATGGCGATTGCGCCGACAGCCACGATCTCCAACATTTGCGGCGTCTCGCAGTCCATCGAGCCGACGTTCCAGAACCTTTACGTCAAATCCAACATGTCCGGCGACTTCACTGTCGTGAACGCCGCGCTCGTCCATGACCTGAAGGACCGCGGCCTGTGGGACGAAGTGATGGCGGCGGACCTCAAATATTATGACGGCGCCGTCGGCGACATCGACCGCGTGCCCGATGACCTCAAGGCGCTTTACGCGACAGCGTTCGAAATCGATCCGTCCTGGTTGGTCGAGGCTGCAGCGCGGCGTCAAAAGTGGATCGACCAGGCGCAATCGCTCAACCTGTACCTCGCCGCACCGTCCGGGAAGGCGCTTGATGCGCTCTACCGCTTGGCGTGGTCGCGGGGCTTGAAAACCACCTACTACCTGCGGGCGCGCGCCGCGACGAGCGTTGAGAAATCAACGCTAAAGGGCACCGATGGCAGGCTGAACGCCGTCATCGCATCTCCCGCCGCCGCCACCTGCTCCATCGACGATCAAACCTGCGAGGCCTGCCAGTGACCCTCACCGATTGGAACGACCCCATTGCCCCGTCCCCTAGAGGTCCTCGGGGGTCCGCCGGCACGCTGGCCGACGATGCAACAGGGCTTGGCGAGATTGATCGCGGCGCGGCGCGGGTCTCAGTCTCCGACAAGGCGATGATTAACGCGCGGGCGGACGTCAACCAGCTTCTGCCGCTTAAGTACAAGTGGGCGTGGGACAAATATTTGTCGGGCTGCAACAATCACTGGATGCCCACTGAGGTTTCCATGCAGGCCGACATCGCGTTGTGGAAGTCACGGGATGGCTTGACCGAAGACGAACGCCGCGCGGTCAAGCGCAATCTCGGCTTTTTCGCGGCGTCGGAGAGCCTTGTCGCCAACAACATTGTTCTGGCTATTTATCGCCATCTCACCAACCCAGAATGTCGCCAGTATTTGCTTCGTCAGGCCTTCGAGGAGGCGGTGCACACCCATACGTTCCAGTACATCGTCGAAAGCCTTGGCCTCGATGAGGGCGAACTCTTCAACATGTACCGGGAGGTTCCGTCCATCACCGATAAGGCAGCGTGGGCGCTGAAGTACACGCAACACCTGGATGACCCGGACTTCCAAACAGGGACGGAAGAGGCGGACCGTGCTTTTCTTCGCGACCTTGTGGCCTTCTATGTCGTCTTCGAGGGGATGTGGTTCTACACTGGTTTTGCGCAGATTTTATCGCTTGGCCGGCGCAACAAGATGATCGGTATCGCCGAACAATATCAATATATCCTGCGCGATGAATCCATTCACCTTAACTTTGGCATCGACGTCATCAATCAGATCAAGGCAGAAAACCCCGACCTTTGGACGAAAGCGTTCCAAGAGGAGGTGCGGGGCATGCTTGCTGACGCTGCGGAGCTGGAGGCTGCATACGGTCGCGATACTATGCCCCGCGGTTTTCTGGGGCTGAACGCCGGGCACTGCGAGGAATATATGCGCTTCATCGCAAACCGCCGCTGTGGACAGCTGGGCCTCGCGCCGGTCTTCGGTCCGTCCGAAAATCCGTTCCCTTGGATGAGCGAGGCGATGGATTTGCGGAAAGAAAAGAACTTCTTCGAGACACGAGTGACCGAGTACCAGACCGGCGGCGCGCTCTCCTGGGATTAGAACAAGGCGTGTCGCATGGCACAAAACCATTGACGTTTGGCGCCGTCTAACTCAGGGTACATAGGCTAAGGTTCTCAACTCTCAATGGGGGTTGTAGCTAAGAGGGAAGCCGGTGCGGGTCGCGTGTCGACGTGGCCTAAAGCCGGCGCTGCCCCCGCAACTGTAAGCGGTGAGCCGGCGTCGATTGTTGTGTCACTGGGGTTGTGTCCCCGGGAAGGCCACGATGCCGGCGGCGACCCGCGAGCCAGGATACCTGCCTTAGCCTTGGACGGTCACCGGCCGGGGTGTGTCGGGCGATGAGGATGATGGTTCGGCAATTCGGTCGATCCAGTCAGCTGCATCCGCCCTCCCATGGCTGACCACGGAGGTGCGCGATGGGCGACGTGTCAATACGAGAGCAGGGCGGTTGGCCGTCTGGCGCTTCCTCCGACGCTGCAGACCTGTGTTCCCGGCTGATCTATACAAGTCGCGCAACATGGGACTTTGATGGACCGAACCTGTCAGAACTTGTCGAAGCCGCGCAGGCTCGAAATGCCCTAGAGGATGTCACTGGCTGTCTTGTTTATGATGACGGTCGCTTTCTTCAATGGCTGGAGGGGCCCAGCCAAGGCATAGATCGGATCGCAACCTCGATCCGTATGGACGAACGACACACCGACATTCAGGTCCTCGACCAGCAGGCCAGCGAGCCAAGGGTCTTCTCCGATTGGACTATGCGCTTGCTGGTTGGCGGCGGCGTCGACAATGCCCGCGGCGCGGTTCCGGCACCGAATGCTCTGATCGAAAAGGTCCACGGACGGCACGAGCCCATTTTCGGCCTTGCCCAACTGCTCGGTTCGCCACAGTCGCCACACGTGGCGCCCAGTTTGCCGGGGGGATCCGCCCCAGGCGCCGCGCTGCCCCACGCATACTCAGAACGCTTGGAGGCTGACGCCGCGACGGTCATCGCCATCGCCAACGACGCGCTCAAAGGTGACGTTGATCGTGTTTATCACGCGCTGAGCGGCAGTATTGGGGAACGCCGACTGGCGGCCAGAACAGTGGCAAACCTTTTGGGCGCCGTCATGGAGTGCATTCGCGTTGGCTGGCTGAGCGATGATGTTGCCGAGTACGAGGCGACCATCGCCCATTGCACAGCTTTGACGGCCTTTCGCCGGGTCGCCATCGCCGCGTTCCACCACCCGATCCCCATGCGCAACAGCGCTCTCGTCGCGACCCCACCCTGTGAGCCGCATCTCCTGCAGACAGCCATGGCCAGCGAGGTTTTTGCCGAAGTGGGCTTCGCAACGACGTGCGATCACCCCGAAACCGCGGACGAGCTTGACCACCTGATCCGCAGCACCGCACCGCGCTTGGTGGTGCTTTGCATGAGCGGTTTGTTCCAGCGGGACGAGCGGCTTACGGAGCTGGCCGCAACCGTACTTCGCGCCCGCAGTGCCGCTGGGCAACATCCCACGACCCTTGCAGTGCTTGGGCGAAGCTTCAGTGATTGCTTGGATGGCCCGCATATGGAGGGCACGGCGTGTGCCTGCCGATCCGCACCCGCGCTTGTGCGCCACCTCTATGCGATTGACCCGTCGGCAACAGGCCTGACCCAACAGCTCCCCATTCCCGCAAGTGGTCTTCCCCGGGTCGCCACGTCGGTGGTGTGAACGGCTGCAAAGCGTTTGCCTCAAGCAGCGGCGTTGGCTGTGCGCCTATCCGTGTTCGCCACGACAAACATGGCGTTCTTTGGCCGTTCCGCCGATACGCCAGCCGATGATGCGGCCGGCATATCGGTGAGTCCCGACCGGCTCAGTGGCCGATGGCAAAATTGTTTCCGGCGCGGTCCTCGCCGCTCACCAAGTAGAGAGGGCGGGTGCCATAGCCTTGGGTGGGGTGCTTCTTTCCTGTTTCCGCGCCAAGGGCGTGATCATAGAAAGACGTGGTCGGCATCAGCCGCACGATGAACGCCGCGCGGCGTTTGTCGGTCCGGTTCGCGTTGGAGCCGTGGATCATGTAGACGTCATGGAACGACACCTGGCCAGCGCGAATGATCAGCGGCTCGGCACTGGCCTCATCAAAATGCTTCGAGTCGGTGATGAGGTTGATGGTTTTGTCGTTGCCATCCTTCCAGGAGTGGCTGAACAGCTCGTGCGGCGTGTGCGAGCCGGGGATGAACTTCATGGGACCGTTGTCCACCGTCACGTCGTCCAGGGGCATCCACATGGTCAGCGTTTCGAGCGGCTTGATCGGATAGTATTCGCCGTCCTGGTGCCACGGCGTTTCTTTGCCGTTGTGCGGCGGCTTACCGAACAGCGTCGTGCCCCATAAGATGATGTCGTCACCGATCAGCTGCCGGGCAATCGCCATGAGTTCGGGCTGCGTGGCGAACTCCAGCCACTTGCGGGAACCTTTGATCCCCATCGAGCCGCCGTTTTCCTGATGCGGCGCTAGGATGATGTCCGATGCCACCTGCGGGTTGCGGGCGAGTAGGTCGTCGTACTCTTTGCGCATCTCGGCAATCAGGGACTGGGGGATCTCCCACTTCGGAACGATCCAGCCCTTCTCGCGATACTGCGCGAGTTCAGCGGCGGACAGGTGCGCGTCTTGGGCGGCTTCGGGTGCCAACACATCGCTCATGGGTGCGCTCTCCGGGTTCTGACGACTATATTGTCGACAACTATGCCGTCAGAATTGACGGCAAGGGCGTATGATGTCAACCATGCCCTCCGAACCGATGGAAAACGCCATGGCGAGACCTTCCTCCAACACCGTCGACACCGCGTATCTTCGCCTTCGTGAAAAGGTGGTTGCCTTTGACGTGAAGCCCGGCGCGCGGCTAAACGAGTCTGAGATCGCCACAGACCTTTCCATGAGCCGCGCGCCAGTGCGCGAAGCGCTGAACCGTCTGATTGCCGACGGGCTGGTGAATTTTGAGCCGGGACGCGGGTTCTTCTGCCGCAAGCTCAGCGCCAGTGAAATCTCCGACCTCTACGGCCTGCGCATCGATCTTGAGACCGGGGCTCTCACCGGCGCCATGACGACGGCGTCCGCATCGCAGATTGCAGCTTATGTGGGCCGTTGGCGCGCCCATCTCGACGACGTTAGTGCGCTCTCGCTGGATGATCTCGTGGACGCCGACGAGGCGTTCCACCTTGACCTCGCCGAACTCGCCGGCAACGCGCAGCGGGTGAATGTTTTGCGAAACGTCAATGATCGGATCCGCTTCATCCGCAGGATCAATTTGGAGATGCCGGCCCGGCACGATGAGGCGCTGGAGGAGCATCGCCGGCTTCTTGGCGCCATCTCTGCCGACGACCACGACTTGGCGGCGAGCGTGTTGCGCATGCACCTTTCGCGCTCCGAGCAGGAGGTGCGCGGACAGGTGGCGACCGCGCTCGCCCGCATCTACGCGGACGAAGTCGCGTAGCGCGCAGAACGCTCTCCCAGACGACCTCAGTCGAGTGGGCCTGGGTCTGCGTCTTCCAATACGTCAGACCCGCGGGCCAAAGCCAAACCAACGGTAGAAATTACAGCTGGGTAGCCCAAATTTGGCTCGCACTTCTTCGCTTGTCGGTCCGCCGACAACCTGTAACTCCTTGACCACCCCAGTCTGGGTGAAGCTGGTGGAGAGCCTCGGTGCATCGTCAACGCCCGTAGCATGGCCAGAAGTCCCCGGTGCGCTCAGCCAGGGCGTTGTGGATGGGCAGGACAATGGCGTGACAAACATCGTCAACGCATCGCTCTGTCGACACCAGAAGTACCTGTCCCTCGATGGCCATGTCTTCTCCTGGCACGCGCACCTGATGAACAACGACGTCTACGAAGGCCTTACCCGGGCCAAGCGGACGGCTGTCAACCAGTGTGTCGAGATCGCAAAGACGATCCATCGCGAGATGACAGCAGCGCAGGATGCTAAGGCCACGAAGATCCTGTCGGACCTTGGGATGACTGTCGTCCCGGTCAGCCCGGAGCATAAGCAGATGTTCCGTGAAGCAGCGCAGCCGGCCGTCCGCGAGTTTGTTGTCGGCGAGATCGGCGAGGACTGGCCTAACCAGCTCGACGCCTATCGCAACCAGTAGAGGCGACAACTCACGCGACCGGGCCGTCCGCTGTGCGCGTCGCCCGGTCGCAGCCGAATGTGGGGTGCGCGACCCTTCGCGCATCAACCGTCCTCAGCGAATAAACTGATCTACGAAATCTTCGCCCAGGCCAACCTTGCTATAATGGGCCTTGCAAATCTCTATCTTCGTGAAAACATCTTCGTAGCCCAAAGGTTTCCCCCATGGGTCCACATAGTACATGACGCCAGTGACTTGAAAGTAGGTGATCATCTCTTCAACATCATCTGGCACAACGAGCGTATGGGTTTCACCCGGCGGCTCGTAAACGTAGCCGCCTTCCTCCGCCATCCAGTCGTGCTCCAGATAATGCCAGCGACCTTTAAGGACGAAGCCATGGACCGCCTGCGGGTGGCGGTGGCGGGACAGCACACCAGCCTTTCGGACGCGCAGCAGGTTCATCCAATATCCTTGGCTGCGGTTGAGGCAGAGGGGGCGGAACCAAACATTGTTGGCCTGTGGAACCCAGATCCGTTCATCGTCTGGAATTGCCTTGGGAATAACAATCTCCTCCAGCGCGTCCGCGGGAAACGGAAGCTGGTAGGGCATTCTCGGATCGTGGTCTTTCGCTTCAACCGACATGGTCACCTCCCTTATGTTGCAGAATATCCGCCATCGACGGGCAGCACCGCACCCGTCACAAAACTCGCCGCGTCGCTGAGCAGCCACACAACGAGCGCACCCACCTCGCCCGGTTGGCCCCAACGGTTCATGGGCGTGCGTCCCAAAATTCCGGCCTCGCGCTGAGCATCTGCGCGCAGTCCGCTAGTCATCTCGGTTTCGATCCAGCCCGGCGCCACGGCATTCACCCGCACCCCGTCAACGGCCCATTTTCCGGCAAGCGACTTCGTCAGCTGGGCAACACCGCCCTTCGACGCTGAATAGGCGGGAACTAGCGGGCCGCCGAAGTAGCTCAGCATCGACGCCGTGTTGACGATTGCGCCGCCACTTGCGCTCAGCAATGGATGGCACGCCACGCACATGCGCATCGTTCCGATCAGATTGATCGACACGACCCGCTCAAAAACGTCGAGGTCGTATTCCTGCCCGCGGGCCAACGTGCCGGCGCAGTTGACGAGCCCCGACAGGCCATCAAGCCCGCCGACAAGTGCGTCTACGCCCGCCGCGTCAGTGACATCCAGCACCTCGCGCTGCAGTCCTGGCAGGTCCGGACACTCGGCGACCTCCTGCGCAGAAACCCCAGTGGCAACAACCTTCCAGCCTGCATCCAGTAGCGCCTTCGAGACGCCCAGACCGATGCCTCGGGTACCGCCGGTCACGATTGCTCGCTTCGTTGCGATACTGTTGAAGAAGTCGTAGGCGGACCTTGGTGTCGTGTGCGCAAGGTTTTTC
>CAKZYH010000423.1 GCA_937884725.1 uncultured Paracoccaceae bacterium | reverse complement strand
AGCCGCCTTCCTCAAGCCACTCGAACAGCTCTTTGCCGTTCTCGCGCATGCGGTTCTGTACGTAGATCTTTTCCGACTGATCGCGCGAGAATGCGAGGTCGAGCCGGGTGAGGATGCCGTCGGCACTCATGGCGCCGATTTCTTCTTCGTAGATGAAGTCTTTGGCGCGGTGCTGGTCGCCGAAGAAGAGCCAGTTGTCCCCCGTTGCGCCACGCTGCTGCCGCTCGAACAGGAAGGCGCGGAAGGGCGCGACACCGGTGCCCGGGCCGACCATGATGACGGGTGCAGTGTCGTCCTCAGGCAGGCGGAAGGCCTTGTTGGGCGACAGGAAGATCGATGCGGTGTCGCCTTCGGCAAGCCGGTCAGCGATGAAAGTGGAGCAGACGCCGCGGTGCTCACGGGCATCGCGGTCCCAGCGCACTGAGGCGACCGTCAGGTGCACCTCCTCGCCGTGGGCCTTGGGGCTGGACGAGATGGAGTATGCGCGGTGTTGGAGCGGTTTGAGGAGCCCCAGAAGCTCGCCGATGTCGACGACGGGTGTGCTGTCGAGGTGGAGAAGGTCGAGCGTGTCGCGGCCGTAGAGGAAGGCGTCGATGTCGGCCTTCATGCCGGAGGCCATGACGCTGGCGAACTCTTCGTGTTTGGAGCGCTCGGCGACGACCTTGATGAAATCGCGCGACGGCGTTGTGATCTCAAAATGGCGCTGCAACGCGTCGGCGAGCGACATGTCGAGGTCGTCGATTTTTTCTTCGCCCTTCAGCCCGAACCGGTCGAGGAAGAGCGACACCAGGTCCGGTGCGTTTTCGGGGATGATGTTCAGCGCATCGCCGACCTCGTAGGTCATGCCGCTGCCGGCAAGATCGAACGAGTAGTGGCGGATCTCTTTGCCCGACCCCTGTTTGGACAGGAGGCGGTTTTCCAGAAGCGGCGACTGGTACGGGTTTTTGCGGCCCCACTTGGGCTTGTCGTCGGCTTTTTCTTCGACAACCGGCTCCGGGTCTGCAGCTGGCGCGGGTGCTGTGACCGCGGTGTCGGCAAGCTTTTGAAGTTCGAGTACAGCGGCGTCGATCCACGCTGCTGCTGGGTCGTCGAAGTCGACGTCGCAGTCCACGCGGTTGATGATGCGCTTCCCGCCGAGCTGCTCCAGGCGCATGTCGAGGAGCTTTCCGGCGTGGCAGAACTCGTCGTAGCTGGTGTCGCCGAGCGCGAGGACGCCGTAGGATAGCCCCTCAAGGCGCGGTGCGGTGCCGGCGGAGACCGCCTCCCAGAAGAGCTGGGCGTTATCCGGCATTTCGCCTTCGCCGTAGGTCGAGCAAATGATGAGTGCCGACTTCATTTCGTCCAGCTGCTCCATGGGCACAGCGTCGAGCCCGATGACGTGGGCGTCATAGCCCAAATCGTGCGCCACGTCTGCCGCGTCTTCCGCGAGTGCAGCCGCACTGCCGGTTTGGGTGCCGAACAAGATATCGAGCCGCGGGGTCACTTCCGCTTCCGCCACCGCCTGACCACCCGGAGTGGCGGCTGCGGCCTGGCCGGCGGGCATGGCCGCGCGCGAGTGTAGGCCAGCCAGGAAGCCCGATAACCACGCCTTTTGGTCTTCGTTAAAAGGTGCGGCATCTGGGATGAAAGGAATCTTCATAACGCTCCCTCGTTACGCGGCGGTGCGTTGCGGCAAGGTTTTGCCAGCAAACAGTTCTTCGAAGCTTGGAATTGTACCAATTGCAGAAGTGTTCTTTTGGTCTTGATGCATAATCCACCCGTAAGTGCCGGGGCTGTCCATCGCCAAAATGTTACGTAAGCTAAGTGCCTGTTTAAAGTCCAGAAGCCGTTTATGGGAGATCATCACTGCCAATTCTTGGTCAGTGTACTCCGCTACCGCGTCGCGCGCATGTTTCATCAGTGCAGTCATCAGCGCAAAATCCTCAGTGAGGATGAGATTGCGCGTGGCAGACTGCGCCGCTGGCGACGTCCGATCAGTCCCCGGAGCTAGTCGCTTCAGCGCGAGGGTTTGAGCGGTTTCAAGCACCATGTAGTTGTTGAGGAGGCGGAACATGTCATCGGTATCGACCTCGC